>CAZVRH010000023.1:0-19574 GCA_964629335.1 uncultured Woeseia sp. | reverse complement strand
ACTCCCACTCAATAGTTGCTGGTGGTTTACCAGATATATCATATGTAACCCTAGAAATACCCTCTACTTCATTAATAATCCTAGTAGATACATGATCTAAAAAGTCATAAGGTAACTTAGCCCAATTCGCTGTCATGAAATCACTAGTTTCCACTGCTCTAAGAGCAATAACATAATCATATTTTCTGCCATCACCCATGACCCCCACTGATCTGACAGGAAGAAAAACTGAAAATGCCTGACTGATCTGATGATAAAGATCATTCGAAAAGAGCTCTTCTATAAAAATTGAATCAGCTAATCTTAGAAGATCAGCATACTCTTTTTTTACTTCTCCTAAAATTCTTACTCCCAATCCTGGTCCTGGGAAAGGATGGCGTTCGACGAGTTCTGAAGGTAGGCCTAATTCCTTACCAATAACCCTTACCTCATCTTTAAAAAGATCTCTAAGAGGCTCAATAAGTTTTAAAGTCATGTTCTCAGGAAGTCCAGCAACATTGTGATGTGATTTTATTACGTGTGCTTTTCCAGTCTTAGCGCCTGCAGATTCAATAACATCTGGATAAATTGTTCCTTGTGCCAACCATTTAACTTTTGATAGTTTACTGGCTTGCTCTTCAAAAACTTCGATGAAGGTATTGCCAATGATTTTTCGTTTCTCCTCAGGGTCTTCAACACCAACTAATTTATCCAAGAATATCTGTTCTGCATTGACTCTAATTACATTCAAACTCATGTGCTTTGAAAACACTTCCATGACTTGATCACCTTCGTTAAGTCTTAACAATCCATTATCAACAAAAATACAAGTTAATTGATCGCCTATAGCCTTATGGAGTAAGGCTGCAACAACGGATGAATCAACACCACCGGATAAACCAAGTAGGACCTGATCATCTCCAACTTCTTTGCGAATATTATTTATGTCTTTTTCGATGATATTACCGGGCGTCCAATCCTTGCCGCATTCGCAAATACTATGAACAAAATTCTCTATAATTACTTGGCCTTTATTAGTGTGTGTGACTTCGGGATGAAACTGCAGTCCATAGAAGCATGTTTCATCATTTGCCATTGCTGCTGCTGGAGAATTATTGCTTGTGCCATTGACAACAAATCCTTCCGGTAAATTTTCAACAACATCTCCATGACTCATCCACACTTCCAAGCAATTGTTCTCTACCTCTATGCCTCTAAAGAGTTTATTGGTGGAATCAATATTGACCTCTGCATAACCGAATTCTCGATGAGTGGAAGGTTTAACCCTCCCGCCTAATTGTTCTGCCATAACCTGCATGCCATAACAAATCCCCAATATCGGAATACCCATATCAAATATTTCAGAGGCGGCTCGAGGTGCGTCATCAATAAATGCTGACTCTGGCCCACCTGAAAGAATGATTCCGGAGGGATTAAAGTTTCTAATTTGTTGATGATCTAGATCGCCTGCGTATATCTCACTATAGACACCTGCCTCTCTTACCCTGCGAGCAATGAGTTGAGTGTATTGAGAACCAAAATCGAGTATAAGGATCCTGTCTTGCATCACAGGGGTTAGTCAACAGAATAGTTGGGTGCTTCTTTGGTAATATTGACGTCGTGAACGTGGCCTTCCCTCTTACCAGAGTCTGTAACTCTTACGAATTCTGTCTGTGTTTGTAACTCTTCTATATTGCTACAACCGGTGTAGCCCATGGACTGCCTCAGCCCACCAATCAACTGCTCAATAATTTTGGCTAACTTGCCTTTATAAGGCACTCTACCCTCAATGCCTTCCGGAACAAGTTTTTCAGATTCTTCAACATCGCTTTGGAAATACCTATCTTTTGATCCGTGCTGACTTGCCATTGCTCCTATGGAGCCCATTCCGCGGTAGGATTTGAAACTTCGCCCTTGGTAGAGTTCAATTTCACCGGGTGACTCTTCAGTGCCTGCAAATAAACTACCGAGCATGATGCTGTCTGCTCCAGCGGCAATGGCTTTAGCGATATCCCCCGAATAACGGATACCTCCATCAGAAATCGTACACACGTCGGTTTTCTTTAATGCCTCTGTCACTTCCTCTATGGCTGTCACTTGAGGCATTCCAGCTCCGGCAACCACTCTGGTGGTACAAATGGAACCCGGACCAATACCCACTTTCACAGCATCTGCTCCAGCCTCTGCCAATGCTGTGGCTGCCTCGCCAGTCGCAATATTGCCTGCGATCACATCTAACTCTGGATACTCTGACTTAATAGATTTTAATTGCTTGATTGCGCTCTCGGTGTGAGCGTGTGCAGTATCCACCACAATGACATCAACACCAGCATTCTGCAGTGCAGCAACCCGCTGGCTTGTTTCTTCTCCAACACCCACTGCGGCGCCCACCAACAGCGCCCCGTTTCCATCTTTAGACGCCAGTGGAAAATCAGTTGCCTTCTGAAAATCTTTCGCTGTAATCATGCCTTTAAGTTGAAACGCATCATCCACCACAAGCACCTTCTCTATCCTATGATGATGGAGCAGTCTGAGCACCTCTTCCTCATTTTCACCTTCTTGAACAGTTACAAGTTTATCCTTTGGTGTCATAACGCTACTGACGAGTGCGTCTAGGTTGCTTTCAAAACGAAGATCACGATTGGTCACAATGCCAACGGTGCCGCTGTCGTCAACAACCGGAACCCCTGAAATATTATTCCTTTTAGTGATTTCAAGCACCTCCTTAATGGTAATGTCAGGGCTGACTGTTATCGGGTCCGCGATGATCCCGCTTTCAAACTTCTTTACCCTATTGACTTGGGCTGCTTGGTTTTCAATGTTGAAATTCTTATGAATGATGCCAATGCCTCCTTCTTGAGCAATGGCAATGGCAAGATTGTATTCGGTGACAGTATCCATAGCCGCTGAAATCAGAGGAATGCTAATTGATAGGTTTTTTGTGAGCCTTGTTGAGAGGTTAGTTTCGCGTGGAAGTACATCCGAGTAATTCGGACGGAGAAGCACATCATCAAATGTTAGGGCTAGTTTCTCTATTGTCATTGACATCTCCATTTATCACATGGATTTGTCAAAGGCATTCTACACTCATGGTTCAATTTGTAAACCGAGAGCTGAGGGTTTCTTGTATAATTAATAGACTCTATGGACTCTAATATTTCTCAACAACATATATACAGCGTTTCAGAACTCAACGATGAAGTCTCAGGTTTACTGAACTCTAATTTTGGAATCATTTGGATTGAGGGTGAAATTTCTAACTATATGAAATCCGCAGCAGGTCATGCCTATTTTTCACTCAAAGACTCTCAATCCAGTGTTCGCTGCGCAATGTTTAGATTCCAAAACCAATCCATTAGTTTTGCCATGGAAGACGGTCAACACATCTTGGCTAAAGTTAAGGTTGGGCTCTACCAAGCCCGAGGAGAATATCAGTTGGTGGTTGAATACGCTGAACAAGCCGGTGAGGGACTGCTTCGCCAAAAATTTGAACTGCTGAAAACTAAACTTCAATCCGAAGGCCTATTTGATCCTGTTCATAAACTCGATATACCCTACATTCCTAAAAAAATAGGCGTGATCTCTTCGCCCAAGGGAGCCGCCATACAAGATGTTTTTAACACCATTAAACGAAGATTTAATCTGGTTGAATTATTGGTCTACCCAACCACAGTCCAAGGGAATGAAGCCAACCTACAGATCTGCCAAGCTATAGAGTCAGCAAATCAGGATAATCAGTGTTCGGTTATTATTCTAGCTCGAGGTGGAGGTTCTCTAGAGGATTTATGGTCGTTCAATGAAGAAGAGGTGGCGCGTGCAGTTTTCAATTCAAAAATACCCATTGTTACCGGGATTGGTCATGAAACGGATGTCACTATTGCGGACATGGTCGCTGATGTCAGAGCCCCTACTCCGACAGCCGCTGCAGAAATGGTCTTACCAGAAAAATCTGAGATACAAAAGACGTTCTCAACCTTGTCCAGACAAATCACTCAAAGCTTTAAACTGATTCTTAATAACCTTGATCATAGGTTAACCAAACACCACCTAAAACTCGAAGAAAATCACCCGAGGACTAAATTACAACAGCATCAGCAACGATTGGATTTTGTGCTTCAAAAAATAAAAATTACACCAAAAACCTATGTGGGTAACTTGCAGTCAACACTCCGGGATACCATCAATGCGCTTGCTTTAAATAATCCTCAATTTATGGTGGACAGTTTGCATCAAGATTTAAAGATGAAGCAAAATAATCTAGCAGCTTCGACTCACGCTCTTTTTAAAACTAAACAGCAACGTTTTGCCCTGATCTTGGCCAAGCTTGAAGGAAGTTCGCCATTAAATGCTCTCTCGAGGGGTTATGCGTATATCGCCGAAAAAAATACGGGGTCCCATATTAAATCGGTTGACTCGATTAAGAAAGGCACCAAATTGTCCACACGACTAAAAGACGGCTACTTTGAATCTGATGTCACCCGAGTTGATAAGATTAAAGACTAGGAACTTTTTTTTCTGAGACGAATAATTCGTTGTCTTTTTTTCCATTGCCTAGGGGACAGTTTATTTTTCTTCTCTGCATAAGGATTGCTGCTGTCTTTAAAAAATAATTTTATGGGTGTCCCCAATAAAGAAAATGTTTTTCTTATTTGGCCTTCAATGAATTTTTTATAGTTGTCTCTTAATTTTTTTGTTTGATTACCATAAATAATAAAGGTGGGTGGCTGTACGCCGCCTTGATGTGCGTATTTAAGTTTAATTCTTCGTCCTTGAACATAAGGCGGAGGATCAGATTCCATGATGTCCTCGATTAATTTTGATAGTTCTGAAGTTGCTATGGACTTTATGGCGTTGTTAGCAGCACTCATCGCCAATTTAAGCGCTCCCTGAAGATGCTTTCCCTGCTTAGCGGATATGAATTTCACATCCACATAGGAAACAAACTTAAGTTTTCTTTTGATTTGTCGATCGATGCTCTCCATAGCGTCATCATTCAGTAAATCATACTTATTAATTGCAATTGTCAATGCTCGTCCAGAATTAAGGACTAAACCGATCAGAGAAAGATCTTGATCGGTAATTCCCTCATTGCCATCAATTATCACGATAACTGCGTCCGCTAAATCCAAAGCTTGTAAAGCCTTAACAATACTGAATTTTTCCACCGTCTCTTCGACCTTTTTCTTTCGACGAATCCCTGCGGTATCAATAAGAACTAAATCTTGCTTACCAAATTGATAGTTTATAAAAATACTGTCTCTAGTGGTCCCAGGTTGATCTTCGGTCAGTAATCGATCCTCTTTAATCAATGAATTTATAAACGTTGATTTGCCAACATTGGGTCTTCCAATGAGGGCGATTGAAATTAGGTCTTCTGGTAATTCCTCATAACTTGAGATGGATGTATCCAGTTCCAGTGTTGCTGAGATTAGATCAACCAGATGTTGACAATTATCTCCTCGAAGAGCCGACACACAGACAACCTCTTTAAAGCCTAATTCAAAAAAATCAGAGGCCAGGGATTGCTCTTCCATGCCTTCAGTTTTATTAACAACCAGTAGCACTGTTTTATTCTTTTTTCTAAGATTTTGAGCTATTTCTTGATCAGTGCTTGTTAACCCTTGGCGACCATCTACGATGAACAACAATACATCGGATTCTTCAATAGCCTGATCAGTTTGCTTATTTATCACCTGAGAAAGATCGCCATGATCATGCTCTAGTCCACCGGTGTCAATTAAGATGATTTCATCACCTTCATGAACAATATGGCCGTAGATCCGATCTCTTGTTAATCCATGGAAATCAGCTACTAATGCGTCTTCTGTCTCCGTCAGTTGATTAAAAAGTGAGGATTTCCCGACGTTAGGTCTTCCGACAATTGCGACTACTGGTAACATGGCGTGATCCCCTCATACTATCAACTTGAAGAGAAAGTTTTAACTGAAACCAGATCGCCACCATCGGTTTGCACAATAACTGTGTCTTCAATAACCATGGGTGCCGAAGAAATTTTATCTGAACCAATGCTAATTCTTTGCTGGGTCTCGCCTGACTCTTTATTTAACCAATGTAAGTAACCCTCTAAATCTCCGATAACTATAGAGTTACCAACAATTGCAGGTGCTGTAGGGTATCGGTTAAGTAAATTCTGCTTTTTCCAAATTTCTCGACCTGTAAATCGTGATAAGGCCATAACTGTGCCGTCGGCTTGTGAAACAAAAACAGCATCATCGCTAACGGCCATACCTGAATAAATAGAAGCTTCGGCTAACCAAATAATGTCTCCGGATTCGAGTGCCAATGCGGCAAGAGCGCCTTGATAGCTTCCAGCATAGAGTTCATTTCCAACGACTACAATCGGCGCATCTATATCAATAACTTTCTCTATTTCTGTTCGCCCTCCTGGAGGAGTCAACATCGTTTCCCATAATAGGGCTCCATCGTTTAAATCGTAAGCCGTTACTTTGCCGTCATCAAAACCACATATGACAGCATTCGCAAAGGTGGTTGGGCTGGACGTTCCCCTCAAACTCAATCGAGGCACCTTATGATTGGCTGTCCATAATAATGAACCATCCTCTACTGCATAAGCGGATAGGTTGCCGTCCACTGAACGGACAAATATTTGATTGTTCCTAATAGCAGCAGGAGCTAGAATCTCGCTACTCACAGAAGATTCCCATAACATATCACCGGTCATTGAATCTAAATTGATTAATTCTCCGTTATTGGTTCCAAGAATTAGAATCCCATCTTTATAGGTGGGTCCCGCAGTGAAGGATAAGTCAAAACTTTTGCTCCAAATCTTTCTTCCATTGTTCAAATTTAAAGCCACAACATTGCCATTAAAACTAGCTGCATAGACCACTTCTCCATCAGAGGCTGGGAGTAAACCAATCCCTAACCCTTCATGACTTTTGCCCACTGAAGTTTTCCAATCTTGATCAACCTCAACGGTTTCAATGAACTCTATAAGCTCTGCAGGCAATAAAGACTCATCCTCATCGTCTCCTCCAAACATGGAGCACCCTTGAATCACCGACAGCAAAAGGAGCAGCAATAGCGTCCTGATGGTTTGATTAGGAACCGCATCCATTTTCAATTTATTGACTTGTGTGTTCACGTATTATCGCTTGGGCTTGATTGAATTTGATCAGATTTCATTTTAATAAAGTCAAAGTCAAAATTACCCGGCTCCAGTGACTCCAGCGCCATCGAATAGGCTGTTTTAGCTTTATCTAAAAGACCCTGGGAGGCATAAATGTCTCCCTTGATTGACTGATAATAAGGAGCATAGGCTTTCGGTACACTGCTGATTGAATCCAACAGCGATAACGCTTCATCAAACTGGTTTTGTTCAACCATAATTCTCGCTATTCTTAAACGGGCGATGTGCCTGAACGATTCATCAGATGCATTGTCGATGATAAATTCAAGCTGGATAATGGCATTATCATAGTCCAATGAGTCCATATAAAGCTTTGCTAAAGCCAAATGACTTTGATACTGGTAAGGGCTGCCGGAAAAACTATTGTCCATTTCTAGAAGAAGATTTTGTGCTTGTGACATTCTTTGTTGTTTAAGTGCAAACTCAATTTCAGCATATAACCTTGAGGCATTTTCATATCCTCGAAGTTTATCTTGCTGGTAGTATTGCAAACCAAAATACCCTGAAATCCCCAACGCAATGGAGATAAGGATGCTCAAACCATTATCTTTAAGCCATTTCTTAACAATCTCCGCTTGCTGCTGATCTGTTAAATTATCATCCATTTGGTCGCTTCCCTTTAATTAGTCAAAGAATTCATTGAGTTGCTCAATCAGCTCTTCTTGTTTAATGGTCTTTTGTTCTTGATCTGTTTTCAGTGGTTTAAGACTGACTGTTCCTTCATTTATTTCTTCTTCGCCGAGGATTATTGCCAGTTCGGCCCCAGATTTATCTGCCTTCCTAAATTGTTGCTTAAACCCGCCTCCATCCATATTCATTTCAATAACACAATTCTTATTTTCATCTCTAATTTTCTCAGCCAATAGACTGGCGTGCATTTCCACACCCTCACCTACCGCCACAATGTAGATTTTCGGCTCGATATTCTCTGCTTTTTCTACTGAGACTTCAACCAATTCAGTTAATCTCTCCATCCCTATAGCGCAACCAATACCACAAACATTTTTACCCCCAAGCTGCTCAACTAACCCGTCATAGCGTCCACCCCCACAAACAGTGGCTTGTGAACCCAATCGATCCGTGGTCCATTCAAAGACTGTCTTGGTATAGTAATCAAGCCCTCTGACCAGCGTAGGATTTAATTCATACTCAATACCATGGAGCTCTAGAGCCGCAAGCAGGCTTGAGAAATGCTCCTTTGATTCTGAGTCAAGGTAATCGGTAATTTTTGGAGCAGCTGCAATTAAATCCTTCATGTCAGGATTCTTGCTGTCCATTATTCTCATTGGATTGGTTTCCAAACGAGCGACTGAATCGTCATCAAGGTTGTTCTTATGATCGGTAAAATATTCCACCAGAACCTGACGAAAAGCTTGTCTCGATGCGGGTGTACCCAAAGAATTAATTTCCAACTGTAGTGCTTCAATATTTAATGTCTTCCAAATCCTTGACGTCATTAAAATGATCTCTAGGTCAATTGCTGAACCTTCGTAGCCAAAGGCTTCCATATTAATTTGATGGAACTGTCGATACCTACCTTTTTGAGGTCGTTCGTATCGATACATAGGACCCATGGACCACAGCTTCTGTGTTTGGTTATAAAATAAACTGTGCTCAATCCCGGCTCTAATCACGCCGGCAGTGGCTTCTGGTCTAAGCGTTAAAGATTGATCTTTACGATCGGTAAAAGAATACATCTCCTTGGTTACCACATCGGTGTTTTCACCTATGGTTCTTTGAAATAACTCAGTTCTCTCAATCAGAGGTGTTCGAATCTCTCGGAAAGCATAAGCATTCATTATTTGCTTTATTTTGGATTCAACAAATTGCCATTTGGCCAACTCATCAGGCAGCAGGGTTGGCATCCCTCTAATTGATTTAATCTGGTCGCTCAAATCTTTAATTGTGAGAAATATACATACCAACCAGAGTCACCAGAAACAAGATCACACATGTTATAGAAATAATCTTCAATGCGACCATGTGTTCGGGGACATTTGAATTTGAATTGTCAGACATACTTCACTCCTCTTATTTATTCGGTTATATCCTTTATTTTATTTAATGCATTTGTTTTTTGAGCTTTTCTCTGAGTGTTTTTTTGGCTAAATTTCGAACACTACCAGACAATTGCCCACAGGCTGCTTGAATATCTTCACCTCGTGTTTTTCTAGTAATAGTCATTATTCCAGATTCCAATAAGATATTCCTAAATTCATTGATTTTTTCAGCCTCTGTGGATTCGAACTCTACACCAGGAAAAGAATTAAATGGGATTAAATTTATTTTTGCAGGCTTATTTTTTAGTAATCCAGCCAGCTCTATTGCTTGTGCTGCAGAATCATTCACTCCTTTAAGCATGGTGTATTCAAAAGTCACTGTTTTTAAGTTTTGTTTACTGGCATATAACCAACATGCGGCCAGTAACTCTTCAATGGGATGCTTTCTGTTAATAGGAACCAATTGATCGCGTAGCTTGTTATTGGGAGCATGAAGTGATATCGCTAAGGAAACACCGACTTCTTCCCCCAATCGATGCAATTGAGGAACCAGCCCCGAGGTGCTGATCGTGATTCGTCTTCTTGAAATATTGAAACCCTGAGGATCATTCAAGATCTTTACCGCCTTGATCACCTCGGGATAGTTTGCTAACGGCTCGCCCATACCCATAAAAACCACATTGGTAATTTTCTTTTTTGAGCTTAAACCCTCTTTCGCCACAAGGATTTGACCAATAATTTCATGCGCCTTTAAATTTCGATTGAAACCTTGATGTCCTGTGGCACAAAAAGGACAATCAATTAAACATCCAATTTGACTTGAAATACACAATGTTCCTCTTGATTCCTCAGGGATAAAAACAGTTTCAATGATTTGTTGATCTTGCTTTTGAATTAACCATTTTATCGTTCCGTCTTTAGACGTATCAGCTCGATTAGAATCGTCAAAGATTAGAGTGCAATTCTGGTTGAGATATTCCCTTAAGCTAAAATTAAAATTGGTCATCAAATCAAAGTCATAAACTCCTTTAGAATAGACCCATTGCATGAGTTGTTTTGCCCTATAGTTTTTTTCTTCTATACCCTGAAAAAATTCCTGCAACTCACTCATAGGGAGTCCAAGAAGATTATTTCGAATGTCTGACAAGCGTGATTAACCAAAAAAGAAGTTAATTTCTTCTTTCGCGGTGTCTGGTCCATCAGAACCATGGACTGTGTTTTTTTCAATGCTGGTTGCAAAATCTTTTCTGATCGTGCCTTCATCGGCCTCATCAGGATTAGTGGCTCCCATCAATTCTCGATTCTTTTCAATAGCATTATCGCCCTCAAGAACCTGCACCATAACCGGTCCTGAAATCATGTAGTCGACCAGATCATTAAAAAAGGGTCTGTCTTGATGAACCGCATAGAATCCTTGGGCTTGCTGACGTGTTAGGTGTAACATTTTTGCTTCAACAATTCTCAGCCCAGATCCTTCAAACCGTCTGTAAATTTCTCCTATGACGTTTTTCTCAACGCCATCTGGTTTGATAATTGACAGTGTTCTTTCCATCTTAAAAACCTCTTTAATTAAACGCTAAAACTTTCACCGCAACCGCATTCACCAGTTGCATTTGGGTTCTTAAATTTAAAGACCTGATTGAGACCTTCATCAATAAAATCAATCTCTGTGCCTTTGATGAGACTCATGCTTTCAGGATCTATATAAATTGATATATCGGAGACCTTAATAAGGTTATCATCATCGCTAACTTCTCCAGCATAATCGAGCAGATACGAATACCCATTGCAACCTGTTGATTTTATACTTATTCGTAATCCAATAGCATGAGGCTGATTAGAAAGATTGTCCCTAAATCTCTTCATTGCTTTGTCTGTAATTGATAAATCCATCATTTAACCTTTTCCAATGTGTTTTATACAATCTTTTACTGCATCTTCCAACAAAAAAAGTCGATCTTTCTTGTTTTTAGGTAAATCAATTGCTGCTGCTAATGACAAATAATCATAGCCCTTGAGTGCATTCACCTCCTGTCCCACAATTTCATTGGTTAACATTGATGTTAATCCGATCATATGAGGACAACCCAAAACTTGGTATTTTGCATCCTCAATTGAACCTGATTCTAACTTCAAAAAAACTTTAACCGTCATGCCGGTTTGATTATCAGAACACCCCACTAAATAACTGCCTAGCTCATGGTGGCTTTCAAAAACTCGGTCGATGTTCATAAAAGCCTCTCTTAGAATCTCAACTCGTCTCATTTGATGTCCCCTTTTATTAACCTTAAGTGCTCTATTGCAGCCTTGAGAGAAGATGAGGCAATCTCCACCTCATGAAACGTAGTGTCTCGTCCAAAACTAATTCTGATGGTGCCATTAATTTCTTTTTGGGATAGACCCATCGATTTTAAAACATGCGAGGGTTCATCGTTGTCTGTTGAACAAGCTGATCCTTTTGAGATTGCTAACTTATCCATTGCGAATATTAAGCTATCAGCATTTAAATCTGGAATGCAAAGACTCACAATTCCTGGGTAAGTATTCTCGGGATCGCCATTGATACCAAGACCTTCAATATTCTTGATTGATTCTAGAAATAATTCTCTGCATTTTGATAGATGTTGATGGTCATTTTGCATAGAGGATTGAGCCAATCGAACAGCCGATGCCATACCGACTATTTGGTGGGTCGCTAAAGTCCCTGGTCTTATTCCTCTCTCCTGACCGCCTCCAAAAATTAAGGGTTTGAGTCGACCAACTGTTGCTTGATTGATAAATAACGCCCCTATTCCCTTTGGACCATATATTTTATGAGCTGATAGTGACATGAGATCAATATTATCTTCGCTTACATTCAAAGGCAGTTTGCCAACACTTTGTGCTGCATCGACATGAAAAATAGTGCCCCTCTCTCTGCACATTGATCCTATTAAGGCAATATTATTCACGCTCCCCACTTCATTGTTAATATGCATACAACTGAGGAGATCTACACCGTCATCAAGAATTCTTGAGATCAATTCACAATCCAGGTAACCATCTTTATTGGGAGCAATAAATTCAACTCGTTGCCCCCTTTTTTTAAGCTCCATGAGAGACTCGATAATCGATTTATGCTCAATAAATGAAGACCTAATGGTTAATGGTTTATCTTTCATTTTAAATTCACAAAAACCAATTAGTGCTAAATTGTTGGCCTCGGTAGCTCCCGACGTCCAAACAATCTCATTTGCATCAGCATGAATCAATGCCGCAATATCTAGTCTGGCTGCATCAATCAAATCGTTTACGACAGCTCCAAATTCATGATCCAAAGAAGAGGGGTTACCAAAGAGATCTTTATCCAAAACAGACTTCATGTCTGTTTTAACCTCTTCTGCAATGGGGGTTGTTGAAGCGTAATCTAGATATACTTTATTCATCGACACTTTACTCTTTAGGCTTTTGATAAGAAGTGAGTATGCCTCGCATAATATTTACTTCATTCTCATCCAGTTCTGCCCTGTTAAACAGCGCCCTTAATCTTCTCATTAGTTGTTTAGGGTTTCTAGGATTAAGAAAACCGGTTTCAAGTAAAACTTCTTTTAAGTGCAGATAAAACAACTCCATGTCCTGACCAGAAGCCAAGTTGCGATCATTTACAACCTTCTCCTCTTGAGCAAGAGCCCTTCTGATCTCATAGGCAACCACTTGAACAGCCATAGCTAAATTAAGGGAGGAGTATTTTTCAACGGAGGGTATATAAACCAGGTGATTGCATTTATCAATTTCTTGGTTACTTAATCCTGAAGTCTCTGGACCGAAGACAATGGAGACTTTTTGCTTTTCGGATCTGCTCACTATCTCATTAACAAAACTCCTGATTGAAGAAGTTGGAACACTAATTCTTCGATCTCTTGCGGTGGTTCCAATCACATAACTAGAATCACTAATGGCACCTTCCAAGTCATAATGAACACTTGCATCCAATAAAATATCAAGTGCTGATGCAGCTCTAGCTCTAGACTCGGGTTGGGGGTGCTCACCAGGACTCACTAATGATAATTGACTAAATCCCATAGTCGCGATAGCTCTTGCCGCGGCGCCAATATTCCCTGGATGCGAAGGCCTAACAAGGATAAATTGTATATTCTCACTCACTATCATCTTGAACAATTACCAATAAAGTAAAACATTTGATTAAAAAGTTTTGTTATTCTACACATATTCCATTGAGTTATTTATTCATGATTGAGATTTTAGCATGCAAGCTTTTTTAAACACCGCAGTCAAGGCCGCAAGAAAGGCAGGGGATATTGCTCAAATTAATTTCGCAAGAATTAATCACAGCGATATAAAAACCAAAGCCTACAATGAATTTGTGACTTACGTCGATGAAGAAGCTGAAAAAGCGATCGTGGATATTATTCATAGTCGATACCCAGATCACACAATTCTTGGAGAAGAACAAGGACTCAAAGGAAAAGAATCAGATTATCTATGGATCATAGATCCAATCGATGGCACCACCAATTACATTCATTCATTCCCTGTCTATTGTGTTGCCATCGCTTTAAAGATTAAGGGAAGACTTGAACTGGGGGTCATCTATGATCCTTCAAGACAAGAATTATTCACTGCCATTCGGGGCATGGGTAGTCAGCTTGACGGCAGAAAGATTAGAGTAAGTAAACAACTAACTCTTCAGGGAGCACTCCTTGGCACAGGATTTCCGTATCGTGATCAATTCGATTGGATGGAGGTGTATTTGGATATTTTTGTGGACTTTACCAGAATTGTTGGAGCCATAAGAAGACCGGGTTCAGCAGCTCTAGATCTGGCTTATGTGGCCTCAGGTCGGTATGACGGTTTTTGGGAATTTGGTCTTAAACCGTGGGATGTTGCAGCCGGCGTCCTATTAATTCAGGAATCGGGTGGATTAATTAAAAGTATGATACCCGGACAGGATGCCGTTGATAGCGGTAGCATTGTATGCGGCAACCGACATATTTTTGAACCAATGTGTGAGATTGTTTCTAAATACGATGACCGTTTAGAAAAACTCTATTCACTCTAGACAGTTTGATCTAAGGCATTCCATCATCAACCTCCTCCCGTTTCGAGGGTAAGAGGTCAGTGGTGGAGATATCTAAATAAAAGATGCTTGTGGAAGCAACAAAAATTGAAGAATAGGTTCCAATTAATACACCGATAATTAAGGCCACTGAAAAACCAGATAAGGACTGTCCACCCATGAAATAAAGGGACAACAAGACCATTAAAGTGGTTGAACTAGTGATCATGGTTCGACTGATAGTTTGTGTGATCGAAGCATTGAGAATCTCGATGGTTTCAGCTCTTCTCATGGAACGAAAATTTTCCCTAATACGATCAAAAATAACAATGGTGTCATTAAGAGAGTATCCAACCACAGCCAAAATCGCTGCAAGCACAGCCAGATCAAAGGTTATCTGAAAGAATGAGAATACACCTAGTGTGATAAGAACGTCATGAATCAAAGCAATAACGGCACCGATTGAAAACTTCCATTGAAACCGAAACACAATGTAAATCATAATCATAATTAAAGCGAAGATCATGGCCAGCCCACCTTGTTCAGTAAGCTCCTCTCCTACTTGTGCGCTTACATAATCAGAGCCCAAAAGTTCAACCGAACTGGACGATTGACTTACACCTTCAATAATCAGGTTCCCTACCCTTCTGGAATCTACTCCTTCTCTCGGGGCAATTCTAATCATAAGATCTGTTGCTGATCCAGAGTTTTGGACAATTGCATCCTCGAAACCCGATCTTGAAAGATCTGCTCTTACCTGTTCAATTTGAGGCGCTTCTTTAAAACTAACTTCTATCTGGAATCCACCTGTAAAATCTATACCTGGATTAAGACCTCGCGTGACCAGAGAGGTTGCTGAAAGAACCATTAAGACCATCGATAAAATTGTTGTAAAACGGCGAATTGAGAGAAATTTAATTGTGGTCTTGAACATCTTAAATCCTTAATTTCTCAATCGTCTTATTGCCATAGATGAAATTCACCACTGCTCTTGAAGCAACGATTGCTGTAAAGAGTGAGGTTAGTATTCCCAAGGATAGGGTCACAGCAAATCCCTTAATGGGTCCTGTGCCGAAAGTAAAAAGCACCAGAGCAGCAATTAGAGTGGTGATATTGGCATCAGCGATTGTGCCAAAAGCTTTTTGGTAGCCTGCGGCTATACTAGCCTGAGGTGAATTGCCGTTTCTCAATTCTTCTCTAATTCTCTCAAAAATAAGGACATTGGCATCCACTGCCATGCCTACCGTCAAAACAATACCAGCAATCCCGGGGAGTGTGAGCGAAGCCTGTAACACTGAAAGTAAAGCCACAATGAGAGTCAAATTTACCAACAAACCAATGTTTGCAATTAAACCAAAGCCCTTATAATAAAGAATCATAAAAATAATAATGGCTATCAATCCGGTGACAATAGCTGCAAAACCTTTATCGATATTATCCTGACCCAAACTTGGTCCTATAGTCTTTTCTTCAACCTTAAAGATAGGCGCCGCTAAAGCCCCGGCTCTGAGTAAAATTGCGAGGTCTTTAGCCTCAAAAGAAGTTAACCCGGTGATTTCGAACTGGCTACTGAAGACCCCCCTGATGGTAGCAATATTGATCACTTCTTTATCAAGCACAGATCGATTAAAGAAGTCGCCGTCTTGTTCTATAGTTTCCTGACGTTGCTGAACAAACAAAACAGCCATAGGTTTATTTAAGTTCTTTTTAGTGGTTTCCAACATCGATTTAGATCCTTTGGCGTCTAAGCGGATAGAAACTGCCGGTCTTCCTTGAGAAAAAGACTGTGAGGCGTCAATCAACTGATTGCCTGTAACAATCGCTTTTTTCTTCAATAAAACTGGGTTACCTGACCTATCCTCAAAAAGATCACAGCCAATCGGAGCTCGACCCTTTTCTTCAGCTTCAAAAGCATTTTCATTCTCGCAAACCAAACGAAATTCTAATGTTGCCGTTGCGCCTAATATTCTTTCAGCTTGGGTAGGATCCTGAACACCTGGAAGTTGGACCACAATGCGATCAAGACCTTGTCTTTGTACAATTGGCTCGGCCACACCCAATTCATTTACTCGGTTCCTCATGGTTAGAATATTTTGCTGTATAGCAAAATCTCGTCTTTGTTTGAGCTGATCATCGGTCATGTTTACAACCATCACTGTTTGGGTTCCAGATGAAGCATTTGTAATCTCAAGCAAGTTATCGATCTCTCTGACAGAGCGTCTTACCTGGTTGTAATCTTCTGCCTCAGCCAACTCAATCCTAAGATTATTGCCGTCTTTTCTAATACTTCGTCGTATTCTCTGATCAATAAGTGATTTATTAATATCAGTGATGTATTGATCAAGCCTCTGTTGGATTGCTGCATCTAGATCCACTTCAAATTTAAAATACACTCCCCCTCTCAGATCGAGACCCAGGCTCATTTGATTCAAATCAAGCCGTTGAATCCAGCTTGGCATTCTGGGGGCAAATGTCAAAGCCACGGTTGAAAACCTTCCCAGATAAGACCGTAAGCGGTCACTAGCATCAATCTGGCTCTCGACATTAGTAAAACGAATTAATAGATCTCCATTTTTATTATTAACTGAAGTAAAAGAGGATTCTCGGCTCAATAGAAAAGCTTCAACATCTTTCAATTCAGTTTCATTAAAAATCTCACCACTTTCTTTAGAGATTATTAAAGCGGGATCTTCGCCATAGAAATTAGGCAGTGCAAAAAGTGTTCCGAGGAGGATCACAATAACTACTAAAGCATTTTTCCATAATGGATACTGATTCATAAAAAGCTCAACCTTTTTTTATGGTGCCTTTTGGCAGCAAAGAACCGATTGTATGCCTTTGTACCTTGATAACCACATCCGCTGATATTTGAACATGCACATACTGATCATTGATCTCTTTTATTTTACCTAGGATGCCTCCTGCTGTGACAACTTCATTGCCGACCTCTAATGAAGTGATCATCTCTTGATGTTCTTTTTGTTTCTTAGATTGGGGCCTGATAAGTAAAAAATAAAAAACGACAAAAATAATTATCAAGGGCAGAAAGCTGAGAACAGGATTCCCTGCTGCTGCATCTTGTGCCCAGGCATTTTCAATCAATATACTCATTTTGCTCCCTCTGAGAAAAAATAGATGTGCAATTATGACACAGAAACATTTATTGCTGATACCTCTCTGTGAAACTTTTCTTAAATTCTTTAAAAGAATTCCCAGTTATAGCTTCACGGATAGCGTCCATCAAACCTAAATAAAAACTAATGTTATGTATTGTTGCCAATCGTGCACCTAGTATTTCATTACAATTAAATAGGTGCCTTATATATGAACGTGAAAAGTTGTTACAGCTGTAACAACCGCAGTCTTCATCCACCGGTCTTAAGTCATCTGCGTATTGAGCGTTCTTAATTCTTACAACGCCTCTGTGCGTGTAAATTTGACCGTTTCTTGCGTGCCTAGTGGGAATCACGCAATCAAACATATCGACCCCAACTTCGACCGCATTAATGATATCCAACGGTGTCCCTAATCCCATTAAGTATCTGGGAATGTTTTTCGGCATTGCCGGCATTAATATCTCCAGAACGACCATTCTTTCACTTACGCTTTCGCCAACCGATAAACCCCCAATAGCTAATCCATCGAAATTAATCGATGAAAGATAGTCCAAATTTTCTAATCTTAAATCTCCAAACATTCCTCCTTGGATAATCCCAAAAATTGCGCTATCTGAGTCTTGCTTCAAATCTTGATACGATGCAAAACTCCTTGATGCCCATTGTTCAGATCTTTTCATTGATTTCAGGGCTTCCTCCTTGGTCGCTGGGTAATGAGTACACTCATCCAGAACCATTTGAATATCACTACCTAAAGTTCTCTGAATGTGCATCGCCTTCTCCGGTGTAAGCCGAATCATGTCGCCGTTTACTGGAGAGTCAAATTCCACGTATTCCTCAGTGATTGTTCTTTTCTTAGATAAACTCCAAATTTGAAAACCGCCTGAATCCGTCAAAATTGGCTTTTCCCAAGCCATAAAATTATGTAAACCGTTGTGTGAATGAATAATGTCCTCGCCAGGTCTTATCATAAGGTGATAAGTATTAGAAAGGATAATCTCAGCACCGATATCCATCAACTCAACAGGAGTCATGGTTTTCACAGTACCGTAGGTACCAACAGGCATAAATATAGGGGTATTGATAATCCCTCGTTTAAACTCAATTTTGCCGACTCGAGCAGCTTGATCTTCATGTAACAATCTAAACTTCATTGTGTTTGTTTCTCTAAAAACATGGCGTCACCGTAACTAAAAAAGCGATAATTATTTTTTATTGCATGCCGGTATGATTTTAAAATGGTTTCTCTGCCAGCGAAAGCCGAAACTAGCATGATTAATGACGATCCTGGAAGATGGAAGTTAGTGACCATAGCATCGACAACTTTGAATTTAAAACCGGGCGTAATAAAAATGTCTGTTTCTCCCTCAATAGGTTCGATCTTACCTTGCTGACCTAGACTCTCCAAAGCTCTAACCACCGTGGTACCAACAGCAATAACCCTGCCCTGATTGGATTTTACTTTCTTAATTTGTTCGCATAAATCAGCATTGACGATAAATTGTTCTTTATGTAATTTTTTAGTTTCCAATTGTTCTTTTCTCACCGGCAAAAAGGTTCCTGCACCAACATGCAATGTCAAAAAACCAACACCGATGCCGCTGGATTTTATTTTTTGTAATAAACCATCCGTTAAGTGTAATCCAGCGGTAGGGGCTGCCACAGCACCGGGATTTAATGCATATATTGTCTGATATCTTTTTTGATCCTCAGATACAGATTCCCTCTTAATATACGGTGGCAATGGAACCGAACCTAATGTATCCAAAATCTCCATTATGGGTTTACTGGACCTTAATAAGAAAAATTGACTCTGTCTGTCTAATACCACTAGATTTTCAGTGTTGCCCACCAAGAGTTCTGTATCCGGCCTGATATTGCCATTGAACTTTAGTTGAGCGAGGAACCGGCAGTCGTCTACCTTTCGCTCAAACAGTATTTCCACTTTACCTCCAGATTTTTTTCTACCAAATAACCTAGCAGGGAGCACTCTGGTGTTATTTAGAACCAACAGGTCGTTTTCGTTTATTAGGTGAGCAAGATGGGTAAATTGATGATCAATAAACTCATCATCACGGACTTGGAGCAGCCTGGATGCATCTCTTTCCTTTAGTGGATTCTGAGCGATCAGGTGCGCAGGCACAGTAAAGTGAAAGTCGTTGAAGGTCATGAAAAGATTATGACCTATAGACTGTCATATAAACAAGAGGTATTCTGCCATAAGAATTTAGCCGGGATGGCGGAATTGGTAG
>CAZVRH010000022.1:0-19922 GCA_964629335.1 uncultured Woeseia sp. | reverse complement strand
TGTATTTTTCTGCAAATCAAGACCTGTTGTATTTTATTACTCTGGTCTTAGATCTTGGCTTTACCGTGTTGATGTATCGATTCTTTGGAAGATATGGATTATTGGCTTGTATTGTGTTGTCGATTCTGCTCGCCAATCTCCAAGGCCCCAAATTGACTGTCATCTTTGGAATGGAAACCAGCTTAGGTGTCATTTTTTATTCAAGTATTTTCTTCGCAACGGACCTGATGAGTGAAAAATTCGGAAAAAAAGCTGCAGATAATGCCGTGATGATGGGATTTAGTGTCAGTGCAATCATTTTGATTATGCTAAGCATCTCTCTTCTTTTTCACCCCTCGACGCAAAACCAACAAACCTTTTCTACTGAAGTTCATGAGTCTTTTGTAAGAATTTTGGATTTCACTCCTCGTTTTATTTTCGGTTCTCTTTTTGCTTATTTAATTAGCCAGCGATTTGATGTGTGGTGTTTTCATAAAATTAAAACCTGGACCAACGGTAAGCATTTATGGCTGAGAAATAATTTATCCACCATGGCTTCACAAACTGTAGACACAACACTCTATGCTTTAGTGGTCTGGTGGGGAGTGGTTGATCTTGAGCAAGCTATTAATTTAGGTCTCGCAAAAATGGTTTTCAAAATTGGTATAGCTGCATTTGATACCCCGTTTATCTATTGGGCTCGCAGCTGGTCTAACGGCGACTCGGTAAAATAGATTAGTGGCAGGCTTTGCCGTATTTCTTAAGACGAAAATAGTTATAAGGCAACGGGGTAATAAACCCAGCCAGTAACATAATAGGAATGACCCACCAAGTTAACATCGCACCGCCGGTCAATAGCACATCAACAATATTCATTGCCGCCTCCATTGAAATCATGGACACCAGCGACATGCCAATCGCTGTTTGGAAGGCTTCCTTTAAATTCATTTGTCTCGATAGAATGAAGGTTTCCAGCATAATAGAAGTAATCAAACCGTTGATAATAGCCAGGATCATAATACTCATGACTGACCATTCCCAGGGATTCTGAGTGAATTGGAAGAAGTAGATTGTCCCGAAGTCACCGATTGAGCAACCTAAAAGACACCAGAGTGTATTTATCGAAGCTCTCTTCCATGTGTGCTTACACTTCCATGAAATAGATTCTTTTTTTATTGCTTCTGTTGTCATTGTTTTCGAGACTTGGTTTAATTTCACAGCATATAATATCAATTGTGAAAATTAAATATATAAAATTCTTGCATAGGTGGTTGGGTTTATTTGCCTCTATCCAGCTCCTCTTATGGACAGTGTCTGGGCTGTTCTTTACGATACCTGACATCACCGATGTTAGAGGGGAGCAATACCGAGCTTGGGACTCTTTGGATGATAATCAAACTCTGGATTCTTCAAATCTATTTGCCATTTCAACGCTTTTAGACAACCTGGATATAAATAATGGTCAGGAATACACAGTGCTTCTTAAGAGAAGAGCCAATCAATGGGTTTATCAGATTGAAAGATCGGGTCAAATAACAAATTATGACGCTCTCACAGGTGATGCGCTATCTTTCATTACCCCTCAAGAAGCGTCACTGATTGTGAGGAGAGACACCAGCCTTGAACCCATGAAAGTGGAGCTCATCAACAACCAAATCATTGGCTCAGAATATAGAGGCAGAAATTTACCCCTCTACAGAGTTGTTGTTGAAAAACCTCAGAAAGGAGTCGTTTACGTTGATCCAAATACAGGCGAGGTAGCAGCAATTAGAACTCGGTTATGGCGAGCTTGGGACTTTCTCTGGTCCTTGCATATTATGGATTACAGAGAACGTGATGATTTCTCCCATTGGCTCATAAGAATATTTGCATTTTTAGGGTTAATGACTATAGCTTCAGGGATGCTGCTCTGGTATTACACCAGTAGATTCAATCTCGACAGGCATTGAGATTATTTAACGATTGGATTCTCGGGTGTGCCAAGGAAACTCTGGCATCTATCGTTGGCCATCACTTCACAAGCTTCAGTATCCATATTAGAATCGCATCTTAGTCTTGCGCGATCCACACAGGCATTATATTTTTCATTAAATTCACGATCGAAATCTTCAGGGCTCTTTCCCTCACAACTTAGCAAGAGAAGTGTGATTAACAATGTTTGAAGAAAATAAGCGTACAATCTCATAGCATCACCAAATTGGTTTTCTGCATTGTATTCCAGAATAGGCAAGATGAAAACTGCATCCTTAGATGCAATTAACAATCAGTTATCGGAATGGGAACTAGTTCCTGTCTTCTCTCGGCTTAGCTTGATTCACTCTAATAGCTCTTCCAGATTGTTCAGTTTCATTGAGTGCTTCAATGGCAGCTTCGGCAGCCGCATCATCTTCCATCTCTACAAAACCAAATCCTCTAGATCTACCAGAGTATTTATCAGTAATGATGTTAGCTGAAGTAACAGTGCCGTGTTCTGCAAACAAAGCCTCTAAATCATCTTCAGTCATCGACCAAGCTATATTACCAACGTAAATATTCAAAATAGAACTCCCAAATAGGATTAAAGCATGCATGGTAAACGGTTCTGAATAAATTTCTAATCTTTTTTTTATTTTATGAAATTAAAGACCGCATGTGACCACTCATTAGGCTGCTCATCGACAATGTCATGCGTGCCATTTTGCAATTCAAAAAATTCAAAATCTGGTCGCAACTCCCTAGTTCTATGGGCTGCAAAGCAAATATCGTCTCCCGTGTTAGTTAAGATCATAGTGGGTTTTGTAATCTTCTTAATAACGTCTTCCAAGTCTTGCTCAAAAGCTGCTCGAAACCCAAAAATATCATTAGGTCCCGCACGAAGCATTTGTACAACACCTCGCTGCATTGCATCTAAGTCGGTCCAGCCGGGTGTAAAACGTGTACGTTTTTTCCATAAATCCAATAAATGGCTCCCGTCTTTTTTTGGAATTATGGGAGGGGCTTTTTGAATCATTTCGATCATCTCTCTTCTTTCCTCAACAGATAACAGTGGAGGTCCATTAAGAATAATTTTATCAACGAGATCGGAACGACTGACAGCGAGTTCTGCTACAATGCAGGCTCCCGTATGATGCCCCAGTAACGAGACATTTTTTAGATTGAGAAATTCGATGACATCCATAACGCATTCTGCGTAATCTAAAATAGTGGGTTGCTGTTGTGGGCCATCTGATTGTCCGTACCCAGGAGTGTCAATGCCAATACATTGTATACCCAGAGCCGCCAAAATTGAGTATGCAGAGTTAAACATTTCCAAAGAACTCGGTGATTGGTGGCACAGTATCAGGGGTTTACCGCGTCCAAAAACTTGAAAATGCAACTGCCCAAAACGGCTGTCTATGTATGATTTTCTGACCGGATGCTGCATCTTAAAATTATTTTTAAATAATTTAACACGGGCTATGTTCAAAGGATATAATCATTCTTCTTATTACTACAAACTGCCTAAACAATGCAAAACCTAGACAATTGCTTAAAAAAGATTATCGATCTTGTGGGTAAGGATAATGTTCTTCAGGACCCAGAGTCCCTTGAGTTCTATTCGACCGATGTTTTTGAGACAGCAAAAAAAAGAGCGGTTGCAGTTATCAGGCCAAACAATGCCGATGAATTAATTCAAGTCTCTAAAACCTGTCTGGAAAGCGAGGTTCCCATAGTCATGAGAGGTGGCGGTGCATCCTACACAGGCGGTTACCTGCCGGCAAAAGATAATAGTGTAATTATTGACAGCATAAAGCTTAAAAATATTGAAGTGAATGAAGAGGATATGTTTGTCACCGTTGAGCCCGGGGTTACCTGGGAAGAACTGTATCAAACTCTGAAACCTATAGGTCTGAGAACTCCTTTCTGGGGTCCATTTTCAGGGAGAGTGGCCACCGTAGGAGGGTCCATGTCCTTTCATGCCTTATCTCACGGTACAAACAATGCAGTTTCAGCTGATTCATTGGCCAGTCTACAAGTGGTGATTGGTAATGGAGATGTCATTGAAACAGGCTCGCAGGGTAAGGATCCGCAAACATCAAGATTCTTCAGATATTACGGTCCCGATATCGGTGGTTTATTTCTAGGGGATTCAGGCTCGTTAGGCATCAAAACTAGAATCTCTCTAAAACTCATGAAATACCCACAAGGTTTTGCGGCTTGTTCGTTTGGTTTCCCAGATTTTGAGCATCTATTTCTGGCAATGCGAGACATCGCAAAACTGGGAGTGGTTTCTGATAATCATGGACTGGATCCTAGAAAACAGAAAACAGCGATTATGGAGATGGAAAACACAAGCTCATTGGCGGCAGCAAAATCTGTCTATCTTTCTTCTAAAAACCCTCTAGACGGCCTATTCCAATTGATGAAGATGGGAGTTGCTGGACGCGGTTTTTTAAAAAAAGCAGCCTTCTCTGGCCATTTTACTACAGAAGGTATTAACAATAAGGAAGCTAAGATCAAGTTGGCTGAAGCTAGATCCATTGCTCAAAATTACGGCAAGGAAGTTGCCAACTCAATCCCTCTGTTTCTTCATGCAAGTCCGTTTATGGAGCTGACTCCGATTCTTGGTCCTAACGGTGAGCGATGGAAGCCCACGCACAGCGTTCTCCCGTTTTCACGGGTGCTAAAGCACAACCAAGATTTTGAATCCTTAATGCAAGAATATAAAACAAAAATGGATGATCATGGCATTGCCATGAACAGAATGTTCTCTTTCATTGAGAGTAATGCCTTTTTATACGAGCCAACTTTCTTATGGAAGGATCAACAATCCATCTATCATAAAACAGTCTACCCGCTGGACTTGGATAAGATTCCTGTTTATGAATCTAACCCATTGGGCTTAGAATTAGTGTATGAGATTAAAGATCGTATTGAACAGATGTCTGTCGCAAACGGGGCTATTCACTTTCAAATTGGCAAGGACTATCCTTTTATGAACACAAGAGCCGGCACCACAAGAAAATTTCTGAACGTATTAAAACAAGAACTTGATCCTAAAAACCTTATTAACCCAGGTAGTCTGGGGTTTGATGAATACTAATTTTTGAAGGAAGTTATATGAACGCAAACAAAGAATTCGATTTGATTATTAATAACGTTCAAGTGGTCAAACCGGAGTTAGATACCGTCGATGACATCGATATAGGCATTAAGAATGGAGTGATTACGGGCATGGAACCCAACTTAGACCCAGAGCGCTCTATCGAAGTCTACGATGGAGGGAACAAATTGGCTTTCCCGGGTCTAGTCGACGCTCACATGCATACGGGAATTTATAATCCCCTTGATCAGGATGCCATCATTGAAAGTCGTGCAGCGGCTATGGGCGGTGTTACCTCGAGTTTAAATTATATGAGAACAGGTGGTTACTACCTCAACAAAGGAGGACCCTATACAGATTTTATGCCGGAAGTATTGTCGTTATCAGAAAACAATTTCTTTGTGGATTACGCTTACCATTTAGCTCCAATGGATCAAACACACATCAATGAAATCCCAAGTCTGATAGAGGATTTTGGGGTCACCTCATTTAAAATTTTTATGTTCTATGGAGGTCACGGTCTACATGGAGCCTCGTCGAGTCAACATGAGTTTTTGATGATCAAAGAGGACGAGAAATACGACATTGCTCATTTTGAATTTGTCATGAGAGGAATAGAAAGAGCCATCAGCGTGCACCCAGAAAAAAAGAATGATATCAGTCTGAGTCTCCACTGTGAAACAGCAGAAATTATGGCCGCCTACACAAAGATCGTCCAAGCCGATGAAAGCCTTTCTGGTTTAAAAGCATACAGCGCTTCCAGACCTCCTCATTCGGAAGGGTTGGCTATTTTTATTGCCTCTTATCTGGCCAATGAAACCAACTTACCAAACATTAATCTCTTGCACTTAACCTCAAAAAAGGCTGTCGATGCGGCAATGCAAATGCAAACTGTTTTCCCTCACATCAATTTCAGAAGAGAAGTCACAATTGGGCATCTGATCTTAGATGTGGATGCTCCCACAGGAAATTTTGCCAAAGTCAATCCGCCCATCAGACCCAGAGAAGATGTGGAATACCTTTGGGATAGCGTCTTAAATGGAGATATCGATTGGATTTGCAGTGACCATGCATGCTGCAAGTATGAGGATAAAGTGGATGCTGAGGACACTGAAAATGTTTGGCTTGCAAAATCAGGATTCGGTGGCACAGAATACCTTCTTTCAGCCTTGGTAAGTGAGGGTCTTAAGCGTGGACTCTCATTGAATAAAATGGCTGAATTAACCAGTCTTAATCCTGCAAGACGTTATGGCTTAAGACGCAAAGGGAACATCGAAATAGGTCTCGATGCCGATGTGGTTCTTGTGGATCCTAACGCGACTTGGACCATCAAGGCGGAAGAATCAGAATCAGGTCAAGGCTACACGCCTTTTGAGGGTCAAGAACTCAATGCCAAAGTAACCACCACTTTTCTCAGAGGCCATAGAATATTCGATGACGGTCAAGTTTTGGGTGAACCTAGAGGCCTGTATTTAAAACGACCTTATTAAAAAAAAGCCCTGCAAGACAGGGCTTTTCTTTTCTTAATAAGACAACTCAGAACTGATACATAATCTCCAAACCCACTCGTCTTTTATGACCAGGATGAGCAAAGACGCCTCCAAATTCAGGCGCTGGTATTACTTCAGCTAAATAATCTTCATCGGTCAGATTCTTAGCAAAAGCAGTTATGGTCATATTGTCAGTTTCAACTCCTAATCTAAGATTGATAGTGTCGTATTTTTCTCTATCGGTCTTATCGTAGGCCATAGGCGCTCCGAATAAGCTCATTCTTGAATTATCTGTCTGCATCACATGAAACCAAGTTGGGCCAACAACAGAATAATCAAGTTGTGCAAAGAAATTCCTTCCATTGGCCATTGGATAATCCATTGAAATCCCACTATTAAAAGTGTAATCCGCATGATAAGGAACTTGATTACCGACGCTGTCAGTTCGAACAGAGTTCTTGATAATCTCACTGTTCACTGTCGCCCCTGATGCATAAATGGAAATATTGTCATTAATGATTGCGTTGATTGCTAATTCGACTCCGTCCATTTCAGCTTCATCAATATTCTCCACAACTCTAAGTAAACCAAACGGTCCGACAATAAATTCAAAAAATTGCAGATTTTCTGCGTCTGTTCGATATGCAGAAAAATCGACACTGACTCTTTGATTAACTAAAAGTGCTTTGAAGCCCGCTTCCAGAGAAGAGTTGACCTCTTTATCATAAGCATCAGTAATAGCCACTGGTGAACTAGGATTTAACGGATTGATGAAGGTATCAATCGTTTGCCGAGAACCTGAGTTATTAAACCCTCCGCTCTTAAATCCTTCACCCCAGCTCATATACAGGGAAAGACCTTCGTCAGCCTGCCAGGCTACACTGATTTTAGGTTGAAAGTGCTCGAACGTTTTTTCTTGATCTGGGATTGAGCTTGCGCTACAAAGTCCTGTGTTTAA
The DNA here is from genome assembly GCA_964629335.1 of uncultured Woeseia sp. Taxonomy (GTDB): domain Bacteria; phylum Pseudomonadota; class Gammaproteobacteria; order Steroidobacterales; family UBA11654; genus CACPJA01. The sequence goes on along the minus strand of CAZVRH010000022.1, from coordinate 12,433 downwards.
AGGTCCACCGGTGTATGGAGGTCCATCACAATCAATATAAGTTGAAGACACGCCTGTGGGAACTAAGCTGTGCACCCTTCTCTTTTCTTTGTCGTATCGACCAGCGATTGATAACTCAAGACTGTCAGTGATGTCAATATCGAAAGATCCAAAATAAGCGCTTACCTTATTACTAAAGTCATCCCACACCATTTGTTCAGTAGGGTTGTTGCCGGACGCAGGCACATACATACTTTCGACAACCCCGTAGCCTTTATCAATCCCTTGGTTGACCCCCACTTCTCTGTTGACATCAAGAATATAGGCACCCATGCTCCATCGAATTGGCTGATCATCGGGTGAACTGAACCTTACTTCAAAACTTAAATCGTCCTGATTTCGAACCTGATACTGTGTGCCATCACATCTGGTCGGTGTGTAAGGACCTAACAACAGACCGTTCGGTACGCTTGGGTCTGCTGTGGCAATGTACTGGGGAGAAGGCAATGAAAACCCTAGCCCTGCAGAGACAATCTCATTTAATGAATCTAAACAAGATTGATCACCAAAAAAGAATCCAAAAGCACCACTGGTTCCGTCAGCACCAAATGAATTTTCAATATCACTGTAGAGAGTCCAAGCAGTCATGTTAGCCCAACCTAGATCCTTGTCCATTTTCAATGAAAACTCTAAAGATTCTTGATCATTGGTATGAGGGAAATTACTCACAAACTCAAAGTTGTGATCATTTACATCTTCATAAAGTGTAGGAATACCTAGGAAAGCTTCAAATGCAGGTAATTGGAAAACCGCGTTAAATACAATTGAGGATGTGTCGACTTCTCCATATCTTAGCTTAGCGTCCATGGATGTATTCTCATCCATGTCCCATGTCATTCTGGCATAGATATCCGTAGACTCATAAGGATCCACACAATCATCGCAATCTAACCATCTATTGGTTCTAAAACCGTCAGTGGAATTGTGATTCGCGATAATACTCAGATTATGATTCTCCAGTGGAATATCGGCTCTCGCTGTAAAAGCATACGTCGAGTCATCGCCTGCAGAAACCTTGATCGCGGTTCCAGCTTCATCAGCAGGTTTTGCTGTGGTAACAATGATTGCACCAGCTGAAGCGTTTCTTCCATAGAGTGCACCTTGAGGGCCTTTAAGCACCTCTATTTGTGACAAACCTAAATACTCACGATTCAGTGCAGCTGGGTTAGTCATGACAATACCATCGATGATTAGACCAAAGCTGGTTTCTGCATCTCTAGCACCATTTAAACCACGAATACTGACTTGAGTGTCGCCGACTTCAGCAGTATCCACAATCGTAACCCCGGGTGTTAAGTTAATAAAATCTGTTGCCCTAGAGATCCCGGATCGCTCAATTTGCTTCTCCGTTAAAACCGTGATGGCCGCCGGTACTTCTCTTAAAGACTCCTCTCTTTGTCGAGCGGTCACAGTAATTTCTTCTATAACTGATTGAGAATAAATCTCAGTTACAGGCACGAGCATCAGCATACTTATGAGCACCCCAAGAATGTTTTTAATGTATTTATTCATTTTATTTTGGTCCAGTTGTTATTAATTAATTAAGAAGTTAAAAAAAACAAAAAAATGGTTGTATAAAATCTTCTCCAAGTTTTAAATGACATTTAATTTAACTGTAGAACATTCTAATTCGATTTTTCTATCAATAAAAGCCATAAATGTTAAAGTTGCCAGGGTGTATGACCTCTCATTTGTTGTATTTCAACAAAAATCTAGGCTTTTCCATGTGTCAAGAATGAATTTAGAAAATTTAATATAAAACAAATGCTTATCATCTTTTTAATCACGTTTATAGGGCTCATGGGCTTTGGCATTATTCTTCCGCTATTCCCTTTTTATGCCGAAAGATTAGGAGCAAGCCCTGAAATCATTACGCTAACGATGTCCGTGTTCTCGTTGGGTCAATTCTTTGCTGCCCCGTTTTGGGGAAGGATGAGTGACTCAATCGGCAGAAAAAAAGTTCTCGTCATCAGTCTCTTTGGGTCAGCACTGTCTTACATCATGCTGGCTTATGCGGAAACTCTCACCTGGGTTATTCTCAGCCGTGTTTTTGCTGGATTAATGGCCGGCAATATCTCTATTGCTTTTGCTTACGTATCCGACATCACAGAGCCAGAAAAAAGGTCTGCAGGACTCGGTAAAGTCAGTGCAGCCTTAGGCTTAGGGTTTATGATTGGACCTGCCATTGGAGGCTTCTTTGCGGGCAGCGATGTTGAAAATGCAAATTATTTTTTAACTGCCTTGGTGGGTGCTGGTATCAACTTGTTTGCCATGATTGCCACCCTGCTTTTTCTTAAAGAAAGCTTACAACCCGAAAAAAGACAATCTTTTGACGGGGTTTTTAAAATATTTGAATCAGAGACCTTCCAACCGAAAAAAAATATTATTGTTTTAGTGGTATGCGGTCTTAGTTTTTATTGTGCCATGTCACTGATGGAAGCTATTTTCCCCTTATGGGTGAACGCAATTTTTTCTTACGGTCCATCGCATATTGGTGCCGTGTTCTTCATGCTGGGATCAATTGCCGTGATTATTCAAGCTGGGTTGATCGGACCGTTAACCAAATTCTTTGGTGAAAAAAAATTAGTGCAACTTGCAGCTTCATCCGTAATGTTAGGACTCGGGATTATTGGAGCTGCTGAGAATCCAGTCATGCTTTGGTGCGGTTTATTTTTCTACGGTGCCGGGGCAGCAATGTTCAACCCCAGTCTGTCCAGCATGGTCTCCCAGAGTGCTAAAGATAATGAGCGAGGTCTATATTTAGGGCAATATCAGGCGGCTTGTGCGATGGGTAGAATTTTAGGGCCCTCCTTTTCTGGTGTCCTCTACAGCAATTTTACGCCGTCGACCCCTCTCTTCGCTGGAATGCTGATTGCATTGCCTGTAATTTTCTTGATTGCAAACTTTACTTTGAGAAAACCCGAGGGGGTAATAGAATAATTTTTAGCAAAAATGATTTTGGAGCGAGAAAAATGAAAACAATCGTAATTACAGGTAGCACCAGAGGTATTGGCCTGGGAATGGCTAAAGAATTCCTCAACAGAGGCCATCAAGTGGTGTTATCAGGCACGTCTGAAGCCTCTGTCGCTAAGGCCCTTGATTCCATTGAGATTATGAAAGACAACGTCGTAGGAGTTCCCTGCAAGGTTCAAGAAACTGATTCTATAGAAAATCTCTGGAAGGAAGGAGTATCGGCTTTTGGTAAAATTGATATTTGGATCAATAATGCAGGGGTGTCAACCTCGAGAACCGGTCTTGAAGATCTGGACACTGAAGAAGTCTTAAATGTGGTGGATACAAATCTTACCGGAAGTATTTTGTGCACTAAAATTGTGGCCAAGGAAATGCTTAAACAGGGCCACGGTCAGATATATATGTTTGAAGGATTTGGAAGCAACGGCCAGTTACAAAAAGGAATTACCGTTTATGGCTCCACCAAGAGAGCGTTGAGGTACTTCACAGCTGCTGCTGCAAACGAATATAAGGACACGCCTATTATTATTGGTTCGCTCAGCCCGGGGATTGTAACCACTGATCTTTTGATTCGTTCGTCAAAAGAAAGTGACGCCAATTGGGAAAAATCAAAAAAAATACTCAACCTGTTAGCCGATCGAGTTGAAACAGTGACCCCTTGGCTGGTCGAAGAAACCCTGAAAAATAATAAAAATGGCGCCAAAATATCGTGGTTAAATAGAACCAAAGTCATGGGTCGCCTGTTCTTTGGTGGACTTTTCTGCAAGAGACGAATCATTGATGAATGGGAAGAAGAAAGGAACCTCAGCCAATAATTAATGACAGCTAAATCAACAGGAAAAGATTTTATCCGTCAAATCATTAGCCATGATTTGGAGGTGGGCAAGAATGAAGGACGAATATGCACTCGTTTCCCTCCCGAACCGAATGGGTATCTACACATTGGACACGCTTTATCAATCTGCTTAAATTTTGGCGTCGCTGAAGACTTTGATGGCGCCTGTTTTTTACGCTTTGATGACACCAATCCTGCTAAGGAAAAAATAGACTTTGCTGAAGCCATCATGAAAGATATCGCTTGGTTGGGCTTTGATTGGGAGAACCGCTTAACCCATGCCTCGGACTACTTTGACGAAATCTATAATTGTGCCATCGAATTAATTGAAGACGGTCATGCTTACGTGGACAGTCAAACCGCGGAAGAAATTAAACACACCAGGGGCACGTTGAGTGAGCCGGGAGTTGACAGCCCCTACAGAAATCGATCTGTGGCTGAAAATATAGGTCTATTTGAGCGAATGCGCTCTGGAGAGTTTGACGCCGGTGAGAATGTTCTAAGGGCAAAAATTGACATGAGCTCACCCAATATAAATCTACGAGATCCCGTGATCTATCGAATTCTGCGCCTGAATCATCAACGCACGGGCAGCAGTTGGAGTATATACCCAATGTATGATTTTGCTCATACCCTCTCAGATGCTATCGAAGGAACTACTCATTCTTTATGCACCTTGGAATTTGAAGATCATCGCCCTCTCTATGAATGGTTTCTGGATCATTTGAATTTACCCAACAGGCCAAGACAGATAGAATTTTCTCGCTTAAATCTAGAACACACGATCACCAGTAAACGAAAGTTAGCAGACTTGGTTGAACAAGAGGTGGTGACCGGTTGGAACGACCCAAGAATGCCGACACTGTCAGGCATGCGGAAAAGAGGATACCCTGCAAGCGCCATTAGGGATTTCTGTCAGCGAGTGGGGATCACTAAAAAAGATAAATACATTGAAATGGCGTCGTTGGAAAATTCAGTGCGTGAAGAATTAGATCGCTCAGCACCCAGAGCCATGGCTGTTCTCAATCCGCTCAAAATAACCATTGAGAATTACCCCGAAGGCCCAGGAGAAGAGATCGAAGCTAAAAACCATCCTAAAAACTCTGAGATGGGTCATCGTTCTGTCCATTTTGGACGGGAGTTGTTTATTGAGAGAGATGATTTTATGGAGCAGCCATCTGCGAAATTTTATCGTTTACAGCCCGGAGGTGAAGTCCGACTGAGATTTGCCTATATCATTGAATGCAAGGAAATGATTAAAGACCAAGAAGGCAATCTTATCGAACTGATTTGTCGTTATGATCCGGACACTAAAAGCGGCACAGGAAGCTCGACCAAGAAGGTCAAAAGCGCCATCCATTGGGTCTCTGCTACCAATCATATTAAGGCTCAAGTTAATCTCTATGAGACGTTGTTCCTAAATGCACAACCCAGCTCTGAAGCAGATATTAATCCCAACTCTCTTAAGATTATTAAAGAAGCAGTGATGGAGTCTGGTCTGACCAATGCCAAGCCGGAAGAACGTTTTCAGTTTGAAAGAAACGGATACTTTATTCTGGATCGTGAAGATGAGGGAGTAAAAGTTTTTAATCGAATAATTACGCTCAAAGACACCTGGGCAAAAATAAAAAATAACTAACTATTATTGTCTGCGTTTTAACAGACACAACCAATTCCTATAGAGAATCTTTCCGGTTTCAATCCAGCTGAGATCTATATTTTCAAGACACCTGTTATCAAAACGATCAAACTCCTGATCCTGCAGAATAGTGGTTCTTTCTTGGTTCAATCGAGGGAGCGTTTCCTGGCTAAAATAATTGTCAGGCATTTGCGGGTAGTCGGCTCTTTGTCCAGCAAGATAATTCTTAATCTCTCTCTCGTACTCTTTGAGTAAGCTCTTATCGTCGTATTCTGGATGCCCCTGGAACAAAATTAAATCAGACTCTGGGGTGGCCGCCAGAAAGAAACCCGCTTGATCATTGGCCGCCAGAATTTCAAGTTCAGTTTGCTCTATCTCTTCGATCGATATGTCGTAGTAATGTGAATGAGGTCCTCTAAAGCCGTCGCTGATATTGTCCATTAATGGGTGCCCCGGATGAACGACCCGATGAGGGTAAACACCCCACGATTTTGTTTCTCTGAGTTTACGATCGATATCATATTTTGCCTTCATCAAAGCATGAGTCGCCAGACATGAACACAGAATGGAATTTGTATTCTGATCAGCCCATTCCATAACTTCGATCAACGGATTCCAGAATGACTCTTGAGTCATATCTTCCTGCGATGGGTTCGCGCCTGAAATAATTAGACCGTCGTAGGCACGGCTCATAAAATCTTCTATGGGATTGTAGTATCGCTCAATATAACTTTTTGAATCCTCACCCCTCGAAGCAGCATCCACAGTGGTGGGATAGACGTGCACTAGGGTTTGATCGTCACTGGCCAATAACCTGATAAATTGTCTTTCTGTGGCCTGTAAAGCAGCGTCCGGCATCAAGTTTAATAAGCCAATATGCAGCACTTTCTTCTCGGCATGATTGTCAGCCTGCTCGGGAGATAAGACCAAACCTTGATCTGTCAATCGATCAATGGAAGGAAGCTGTGGATGAGCGACAACAGGCATATTTAAAGATCTTTTTTTTGTTAAACGATGGTTGCTAAAGCATCCAACATTTCGTTGGGAGCTTCATTAACGATAGCATGACCACAATTAGGAAGCATTACCGTTGATGATTGAGGAATATTCTCTGCCAACTCTTTTGCATTCTGCACCGGCGTCATGAAATCGTCTTCCCCTAAAATCAATAGGGTTGGTGCCTCAATTCCCTTACTTCGTTCTATCCCGTCCACATAATCATGGCAGGCTTTAAGATCGTTATAGATAACCCCCGGTCCACTGCGTTCTAGGAGTCGACCTAATTTTCCAATCATCCAGGTGCCCGGGACTTGCGATCCTCCCAAATGAGCGGCTTGACTGTGAGACCAGAAATTGACCATTTCCTTTGCCACCTTCTTGTCTTCTTTGGCGCTATTTAACAAGACGTCGCCGACCGGCATGGGAATGGAGGTGCCCACCATGGCTAGGCGACTAATTCGATCGGGGTAGCGAGCAGCAACATCAAAAGCCACCAACGAACCCATGCTGTGTCCAACAATAATTGTTTGATCTTGTCCGCTGGCATCGAGAGCTTTGATCACCCAATCAGCCATGCCTTCAATGCTCGGAATCACCTCGCCTTCAGAGCGACCGTGCCCTGGCAGATCAACAGCCAGTATGTTTAAACCACGCCTAGCAAAATGGCGCCCGGCCAATGTCCAGACCGTGTGATCCATGGCGGTTCCATGGATAAAGGTCATGCCCATATTTCCATCAATATGGTCTTTACTGCCCGTGGCGATATAAGTCTTTTGATTATCAACATCAATGTACATGACCAGCTCCTTATTATTTTTTTAATGCTTTGGAGGCGGCTCTAAAGCCTTTATCAAGATCTTCGATCAGATCGTCCACTGACTCGATCCCGATTGAGAGTCGAATTAAACCCTCTGATATACCGGCCTCTTCTAAGGCCTCAGTTGTCATCCGTTGATGGGTGGTGCTCGCCGGATGAATCACCAACGATTTAGCATCGCCAATATTGGCTAGATTAGAGAATAAATCAAGACGATCAATAAAGACTTGACCGATGTCTCTGCCGCCTTTAATACCAAAACTAAAAACCGCGGTGGAGCCTTTTGGAAGAAGTTCCTTAGCCAAGTCGTGGTTGGGGTGATCCTTAAGATTCGGATGACTGACCCAGTCAACCATGTCGTGCTCATTTAAATACTCCACCACTTTATTGGTGTTGCTAATGTGTTTATCCATTCTCACCGATAAGGTTTCTGTGCCATTAAGGACTAAAAATGAAGAATGCGGTGAAAGGCAAGCGCCAAAATCTCTTGCCGCTTCATTTCTTACCCTGGAGATGAATGCGGCCGGTCCAAATTCTTCAGTAAACGATAAATTATGAAACCCTGCATATTTTTCAGTCATTTGTGGGAACTTATCTGTGGACTCCCAATCAAATACTCCACCATCGACGATTAAGCCGGCCATAGAGGTTCCGTGGCCACTGAGAAACTTAGTGGCCGAATGGACCACAATATCGGCGCCCAGATCAAACGGTTTGATTAAGTATGGCGTGGTTGTGGTTGAATCAACAACTAGAGGCAGATGATTATCGTGTGCAATTTTAGCCACTTCAGGAATATTTAGAACCTCGGTCTTAGGGTTAGCGACAGTCTCACCAAAGATAAGTCGAGTCTCAGGCTTGATGGCCTTTTTGAACCCTTCGATGTCGTTCGGATCAACAAAAGTTGTGGTGATACCAAATCGAGGCAAGGTGTATTCCATCAAATTATGAGTGCCTCCATAAAGAGCGTAAGAGGAAACAATGTGACCCCCTTGATCAACTAAAGTGGCAATGGCGTTAAAGACAGCCGCTTGTCCACTGGAGGTAGCCACCGCACCGACTCCCCCTTCTAGTGCTGAAATTCGTTCTTCTAAAACTGCCGTGGTGGGGTTTGATATTCTCGAATAAACATGACCACCGCGTTCAATGTTAAACATGGCTGCACCCGCATCAGAGTCTCGAAAGACATAAGACGCTGTTTGATAAATGGGAACAGCCCTCGACCCAGTTTCTTTGTCCGGGCGCTGTCCTGCATGATTCGATAATGTGTCGAAATCAAATGTTTTTATTTTAGCCATACTTTATCCTTGTGCTTGCAATAGTCGTCTCTCCAGTTTCGCCATCCAAGCTTTATCTGTTTTTGATATTGTAGCGTATTTCTCAATAATCATAAGCCAAAAAAAGGTCAAATAGAGACTAAACTGCCTCCATTGATTGAGGGTATCCATCCCCTCTTCGATGATGTCCTGATTGTACGAGCCAAGCAGAGACTGTATTTGTTCGTGATTAAAATTAAAGTTTTCAATGGCGTTGCCAAGGTCAAAATAAGGATGATTAAGTCCAGCGTATTCCCAATCCAGAACCAATAAATCATCATTCACTAAGATATTTCCTGGGTTAATGTCATTATGCGATAAGACACCCGGAGTTTGATGGACATGCAATGAATCAAAGAGCAGAAATCCCTTTTTGATCAAAGGATGGTTATTGTCACGTAAGAGTTTTCGATAGTTCTCAATGGCATCAACAAATAACGGTTCACTGCCGTCAATCTTGACCTGGTGAATCTGCTTTAGGATCTGGCCCAGTTGATTAGGAAGCCCAGGATTCATCGCGGATTGATCCTCTGCAGTCTCTCCGGGGTGGAACTCCCAAATCAGAACTCCTGAAGAAGGGTTAGAAAATAACATCTTGGGACCGAATTCAGCCTGGTGAATTGATGTTAATAATTGAGCTTCAAAAAAGCGATTCAAACCCAGATATTTAGCCACCGGCAGATCGATTCTCAACACCGCTTCTCGACCCTCAAAAGTCACTTTGAACAGTTGGGTCACCGGGCCTTGTTTGAAGATATTTCCGATTAGCACCTCGTGGGGAATGCCCTCGATGATCTTATCAATGGGTTTCATGTGCTGCGTCCTCCATTCGTCGCCAGGATCGATAACCAACGACAATGATGAACAAGTAGGCTAGAAAAAGAACAGCGGTAAAGTACAGTTCTCGTGAGATAAACAAGAAAATTGATACGGCATCAATGACAAACCAATAAATCCAATTCTCGAGTAATTTTTTAGCCACCATATACGTGGTGACCACGGCTCCCCATGTGGTCAGAGCATCAACAAAAGGCATGGCAGCCTCGGTGTATGATTCTAGAAGTTGGCCCGAGGCAAAGGCGAGCATCAAAATAATCGTGATGGCGATCAAATGATTGGTCCTGCTCCATCGATTCACCTGAAAAGCTGCTTCGTTGTCACTGGCCCTCCATTGCATCCAACCGTAGATGCCCATAATGATATAAAAGATCTGGAGCATGGATTCCATATATAGACCGACCGCGTACATGACATAAAGATAGAGACAGGAGCTGACGATCCAAGCCAGCCAACACAGAATATGTTGACGCACTGCGAGGACTAAATACAAAATCGCTAGGATCACTGCCGTGCCTTCGATCAGGGTTAATAATATGGAATTAGAACTCATCTCTTGAGCCCATCAGAATCGAAACATCAAGCCGGTCATGGTATTCCTCCGCCATTATTATATGGGTCAGGTTCTAAGGGTTTTCTTAAGAATCTCAGGCGTTTCAGCCGCCCCTTACCTGGTTCTCATCATAGTATAATTGCCTAAGTTTTGCTAATGTTGTCAGGGATGGCAGGAAATAAGAAAAACGATTATCAAGCAATTGATGCGGTGGTCAATATTTGGACCGAAGAAGCGCTCTCGCATCGACCCGATTGGGGCGATGAATTCTTTGTTGACAAGATGAACGCACAAAGTGGTTTGATGTCCGGGCTGACCCTAGAACAAAAGATTGAGATGATGGATGAAGCCGGGATTGAACGAGCGTTTTTAATCGCTGCTCATTCAGGTCGTGTTGGACTGCCGGGTTGCTATCACATGCCCTATGAGGTGGTGGCTAGAGCTTGTGAGCAATACCCGGATCGATTTTTTGGACTTGCTGGTATTGATCCCTTCGATGGCATGAACGGGGTTAGAGCCTTTGAGGATGCGGTCACCAACATGGGTTTTATCGGTGCTCATCTCTACCCTCATTGGTATGAACTCGCGCCCGATCATGCAAAATATTATCCCTTTTATGCAAAATGTTGTGAGCTCGATGTGCCCATACAGATGCAAGTGGGACAGTCCATGGTTTATTCCAAAGAATACCGAACTCGTAGTGTGGGCCAGCCGATCACACTCGATGTGGTGGCTTGCGATTTACCTGAATTAAAATTAATCGGCATTCATGTGGGCATCCCTTGGCATGACGAAATGATTTCCATGGCTTGGAAACACGAGAATATTTATATTGGCAGTGATGCTCATCGACCCAAATACTGGCCAAAAAGTTTCACCCATTACGTGAACAGTTATGGACAAGACAAAGTGATCTTCGGCACCGATTTCCCGGTGTTAGAATTCAAAAAATCCATTGATGATATTGATCAACTCGGACTCAAGCCTGAGGTCAGAAGAAAACTTCTCCGTGATAATGTCATTCGCATCTACGGTCTCGACCTTGACTAACCCCATTGAAATCAACACCTTTGAGGTGAAAAAAAATGACTGGACCGATACCCGAGTCCACACCACTGTTTTTGACGGTAACCTGGAGAACGATCAAGTCCTCTTCAAAATCGATCGCTTTGCACTCACCGCTAACAATATTTCTTATTTTCTCGCCGGTGACGCCTTGGGCTATTGGCAGTTCTTCCCCACCGCTGATGGATACGGTCGAGTGCCCGCGATGGGCTACGCTGATGTCGCAGCATCCAATCACCCTGAGATTAAAGTTGGGGACCGGTTTTGGGGATTCTACCCCATGTCGGATTATTTAATTGTGCAAGCCGGCAATGTCAACGCTTCAGGTTTTAGCGATGTGGTCCCTTATCGTCAAGCCCTAGCTCCCCTTTATTCCAGATTTGATAATGTTAAAGCTAATCCCTTATATGAAGAGACCAGAGAGGATCAAGATTTATTGCTTCGCGGTTTATTCCTCACCTCCTGGCTGGTCGATGATTTCATGTTCGATAACGATTACTTTGGTGCCAACAGCTATGTGATCACTTGTGCCAGCTCGAAAACCAGCATTGCCCTCGCCTACACGGCTCAACAACGCGGTGAAACCAGACGCATTGGTATGACCTCTGAAAAGAATGTTGAGTTTTGTCAAAACCTTGGTTGTTACGATGAAGTAATCACCTACGATCAAGCTCAAACACTCGATCATAACGATCGCATCATGATTGTCGATATGGCGGGTAATTTTTCAGCCATGCAGGACCTTCATGAGCATTTCCAAGATAATGTCAAATACTCCTGCAAGGTGGGAGCAACGCATCAAGCCAATCAAAAAGACGTAGATATAGAAAGTGCCATAGAAGGCGATATGGATTCCTTTCCAGGCGCTACTCCAAAGTTCTTCTTTGCTCCAGCACAAGCACAGAAAAGAACACAAGACTGGGGACCGGGTGAACTGCAAAAGCGAATTGGGATGAGCTTAAAAGAATACCAAATATATAGCGATCAATGGATGGAGATTCATAGAAGCAAAGGATTGGATGACATTGCAAGCTCCTTTGCTAAAGTGGTACAAGACGGTATCTCGCCGTCTCAAGGGTTGATCTTATCAGTCTAAATGGGTTGCTAGAAAGTTTACTGTTTTTTCCCAAGAATCCTCAGCAGCTTCAGGTTCGTAGGCAGTTCCGGATGCATTGGAAAAGGCATGCCCTGCCCCCTCATAAAAATGAATACTGTAATCTTTATTCAAAGCCTTGAGATCTTTATCAAACTGAATGAACTGATTAATGTACGGACGATCATTGGTCCCAACAAAACCAATAATAGGCATCTCAAGAGTGGCCAATTGTTCCCTGTCATCAATTAAACTGCCGTAATAAAT
>CAZVRH010000021.1:0-20132 GCA_964629335.1 uncultured Woeseia sp. | reverse complement strand
AAGGAAAATATTTCTATCCTGTTGCCTACATATAGAGGTAACTATGAAAAGGATACTGATCAATGCGACTCAACAAGAAGAGTTGAGGGTCGCCATGGTAGACGGACAAAGGCTGTATGACTTAGATATTGAGCTTTCGTCTGTATCACGAAAAAAAAATAACATCTACAAAGGTAAGATTACCAGAATAGAACCCAGTCTTGACGCGGTTTTTGTAGACTTTGGATCTACAAGAAATGGATTCTTACCGTATAGAGAAATTTCAAGAGAATATTACCTTTCGGAGCCAATTCCTGGAGAAAAATATAACATCAAAAACTTGTTTGAAGAAGGGCAAGAAATTGTTGTTCAAGTGGTAAAAGAAGAACGCGGTACCAAAGGCGCTGCACTCACAACATATTTAAGCCTTGCTGGACGTTTTGCTGTACTAATGCCAAACAATTCAAAAGGTGGAGGTATTTCAAGAAAAATTACGGGTAAAGAAAGAGAGGAAACACTGAATAGCCTTTCCAAGCTAGAGCTTCCAAAAGAAAGCAGTATGATAATTAGAACAGCAGGTGTAGGTCGATCCCTGATTGAACTTCAATGGGACGTCAACTATCTTGTCGGTATTTGGAATGCGATAAAAAAATTAGCCCTCAAGGTTGAAACATCGTCATTAATCTTCCAAGAAAATAATCTTATTGTAAGAGCGATGAGAGATCATTTAGAAGAAGATATTGGTGAAATTATTATTGATGATCAAGACACATTTAATGACGCAAAAAAATATATAAAACAAGTTACCCCTAAAAACTTAAAAAAACTAAAGCACTATAAAGAGGATGTGCCATTATTCACTAGATTCCAAGTTGAAAACCAAATCGAATCTGCGTATTCAAATGAAGTATCACTGCCCTCAGGAGGGACGGTTGTCATTGATTACACTGAGGCCCTCATCGCTATCGACATTAATTCTGGGAAATCAACCAAAGAATCCGATATTGAAGCCACAGCCTTACAAACTAATATTGAAGCTGCTGAAGAAATTGCAAGACAATGCAAATTAAGAGATCTAGGTGGACTAATTGTTATCGATTTCATTGATATGAGGCAATATCGAAATCAAAAAACAGTTGAAAACACTCTCAGAGCTGCTGTGAGACAGGATCGAGCAAGAGTTTCTATTGGGTTTATTTCAAGATTTGGTCTATTGGAAATGTCTAGACAACGTTTAAGACCTTCGCTTGATGATTCTGCTTATCGAATATGTGGAAATTGCACCGGTGTAGGCAAGGTTCGGAGTACAGAATCCTTAGCACTATCCGTCTTGAGACTGGTAGGCGAAGAAGCCAGAAAAGAAAAAACAAAGAGTGTTATAGCCGATATACCATCCGATGCAGCAAATTATTTGCTCAATGAAAAAAGACAGTGGATTAAAGATATTGAAGAAAGAGAGAAAATTGATATCTCACTCATTGCTAATCCTGACTTATCAAGTGTCAACTACACAATCAAAAGGGTTCGTGATGACGGCACAACCACAGAAATAGGCAGTAGAAATGTTGCTGAAAATAAAAACACTAATAATAAAGATGGGTTCAATAATAATTCTATTCCTCAAGGCCCAAATACCGATGATCATCAACCCATAACTGCTTGGGATGTTGAGGGGGTTAAGAGCCCTAACTTGATTGACCGTCTTAAGTTTTGGTTAGCACCAAACAAAAAATCCTCAGCTGTAAAGAAAAAAAGAAAGCCCAATCAAAAACCAAGAAACCGTCAAAAAACAAAGAGCAATAATCGATCTAAAAAAAGGCATACAAAACAAAGTGCGCCGAGGAAAACGAAAAAAACAGGGCCTAAGAAAACAACCAATAAACGCAAGACCGCTTCTTCTAAAACAGCTACAAAAAAGGCGAAAACAACTGATGATGTTAAAAAAAGAAATACAACAAAAAAGAACAGTCCAAAAAAGAAAACTGGCAACAAACCAATAAAAAAGAAAGCTGTTGAAAAAAAAGTCAAAGCTACTCCTCCAAAAGAAGATAAAAAGAAAACAAATAAAGAAAGTAAAACGATAAAAAAAGCAAAACCCAAAACCGTTTCTAATAAAGATAAGAAAGTAGATAAAGTTCTACCTTGGGAAGATATTTTACCGCCTAAGTAAACTACAAATTAGGTTTACTAATTAGATGTCTGATTAAGCCTTCAGCAGCTGTATCTAGCAGATCTAGAACTAACTCGAAACCTCTATCCCCACCATAATAAGGGTCAGGAACCTCAATATATTCAGTGCCATCTGAATATTCTAAAAAAAGAGACAGTTTTTTATGATCATCAACTGAAGAAATATTTTTAAGAAAATCTATATTTTGATGGTCCATTGCGATTATGTAATCAAAATTTTTAAAATCGGAGTTTTTAACTCTCCTCGCAATTGAATTACTTATATCGATTCCTCGATTTAAAGCTGCTTCTATTGACCGTTGATCGGGACCTTGTCCTTCGTGATAGCCATGCGTTCCACATGAATCAATATAAAAATTATTCTCCAGTTGTTGCTCTTGAACTTTTTTTAATAATATTGCCTCAGCTGAAGGTGATCGACAAATATTACCCATACATACGAATAAGACTTTATGTTGATGATCCTTATCCATTGGTGTTGTGATCTTTATAGATTGAGTTGACTAAAATTAAATCATCCTTCGTGTCCACATCAGGTCCAGGGGGAATTTGGGCTTTATTAACAATAATTTTTAAATCCAACTTATAAGCTCTTAACTGTTCCAATTTCTCCTTTTCTTCCTCTACAGACGGTTTATTAAGACTAAAGACTTTCAGAGATGATCTTTTGTAAGCATAAATACCTATATGTCTCATACAATTAATAGATTCATCTGCTATGAGTTCAGACTGTCTCTTAAAGGTGATTGCTTGATGTGTTTTATTATTAAAAAATACCTTAACCGCATTCCTGTCTTCAAGTTCTTCATTGGAAAGAAAGGGCGTGGCTAAAGTTGCAATTGAATATAGAGGGAAATCTACTAATAAATTTGCAACTTGATCTATATTCTCACTTGGCATAAGAGCATTATCGCCCTGAAGGTTAACGATTATCTGTTCATTAGGCCAATTCTGAATGTCTGCAATTTCATTGACTCGGTCAGTTCCAGATCGATGTTCTTTTTTAGTGATTAAACATACGGCGCCGAATTCATCACAGACTTCTTTTATCCTCTTTGAATCCGTCGCGACAATAATCTCCGTTGCTTGACTCCCTAGAGCAGCTTCATAAACTCTCTGTATCATGGGTTTGCCGCCAATATCTTTAAGAGCTTTACCCGGAAGTCTTTTGGATTCATATCTAGCAGGTATGACGATTGAATAACTCATAAGTACTGACCAAATATTTTAGAAAAATAATCTTCGTCTATTTCTATCTTAGGGTCAAGAAGGTAAGTATTTTTGGGAAAAGATTCATTGTATTTAACGGCATCTTTAGGGGTTATTAAAAGAGGGCAAATATCATCGGAATAGTGATTGATATTTACTTGACCGTGGTCCTCTATGTTTATCGGTGTAACAGCGATTCCGTGTTGTTCTATTATTTTATACAGTTTTTCTGGGTTACCGATACCTGCTAGCACTTTAACTTTATCAAACTTGAATTCACTGAGCTTTTGCTTACTACCATCATTTAAGTCAACCAAATTATTGTTGTTAATACTGAAATTAAGAGTTGGAGTATCTCCATGAACTAAATCTCTTGTTTCACACTGACCGTTAAAAAGAACTAAATCCATATGGTTCAATCGGTCTGCACTCTCTCTTAATGGGCCAGCCGGGAGGAAGTATTGATTTCCTAGTAACCTCGAAGAGTCAACCACTGCGATCTCCCAGTCCCTTGCTAATTTATAATGCTGCAATCCATCGTCCGAGATAATGACTTCAACGCCTGATCTGACCAATAATTCAGCAGCTTTAACTTTGTTTTTACAAACGCAAACCATCGCATTTGATTCCCTAGCCAAGTAGACAGCCTCATCACCAAAATCTATTGCTTTTTCTTCTTTAGAAACAATGTGAGGGTCTTGTCTATTTTCTCTGCCTTTGTATCCTCTTGAGATGATTCCAACTTTTTTTCCTTTATTACTAAACCATTGGGATAAAAAAAGAGTCACCGGTGTTTTACCGGTTCCGCCTGCAGTTATATTTCCGATGACTATAACCGGCACCTCTACTTTTCTAATTTTTAAAATTCCTGATTTGTAAAACCAAGCTCGAATCTTAACTATCCATGAAAAAACCTTGGACAACATAATAAGAAGATACGCAGGTTTTTTATTGCTGTACCAGAGATCCTCTAATTGTCGAGAGACATTAATCATTAAACTGAAGGCGATGAAGTGAAGCATACTCAGCATTATTGTTTATCAACTGGGTGTGACTGCCCTCCTCCACAATCTTGCCTTTTGATAGAACTATAATCCTATCAGCGTTCTCAATTGTTGATAATCGGTGTGCGATTACTAAAGTTGTTCTATTCTCCATTAGTTGGTCTAAAGCCTTTTGAATATGTTGTTCACTCTCAGAATCGAGAGCTGAGGTGGCTTCGTCTAAAATAAGAATTGGGGCATCTTTCAGTAATGCCCTGGCTATAGCAATTCTTTGTCTCTGGCCGCCTGAGAGTAAGATTCCTTGATCACCTACCACTGTGTTTAAACCGTCAGGAAGACCGTCAATGAACTCATCCATATGAGCAGAAGAAACCACCCTTTTGACTTCTTCATCAGAATACTTACCGTACGCAATATTATTAAATATAGTGTCATTGAACAATGTCACTTCTTGTGTGACCAAACTGATATTGGATCTTAAAGATTTAAGGGAGTAATTCTGGATATTCTCTGAGTCAATGAGCAATTCCCCAGAGGAGATTTCATAGAATCTTGGAATTAGATTCACCAAGGTTGTTTTACCGCTACCTGACTTGCCAACGATAGCCAGTTTTTCATTGGGGTTAATTGTTAAGTTGATTCTTTCTAAGGTTTTTTTGTCTTCATCATAAGAAAATTGAACGTCTTGAAAAATAATTGAGCCCCTAATTTTTCTTGCCTCAAGAGTGCCTTGATCTATTTCATCCTTTTCATCGATCAAAGAAAATATTGAACCTGCCGCAGCTATTCCTTTTTGGATCATTGCGTTGACATTGGTCAACCTTTTAAGAGGGGTCATGAGCAGAACCATTGCTGTAATGAATCCGCTAAAATCTCCAACAGTCATCGAGCTTTTAACTTCGTCAAGCGTTGCCACATAAACAACACCAGCCACACCGAGAGAAGATAAGAATATGGTCACGGCGTCGCCTATAGCTTTTGTCGAGAATAACTTCATGTTGTGCTTTCTGTTGTTTTCATTAACCACTGAAAATCTTTCTTTTTCAAAATCTTGGCCGTCAAAGATCTTTATAATTCGATGATTTTGGAGAGTCTCTTTTATCGCATGGGTTACATCCCCCATAGAATCCTGAATTCTTTGAGAATAACGCCTGAATAATTGACTAAGAAATCTTACTAAAAGAGCAATTACTGGAGCGACTATAAAAATCACTGATGCCAGCATCGGACTAAGGAAGATCATATAAGCTGTGAGAACGATGATGGTCAATGTGTCTCTAATTAAAACCGTCAGAATATTCGATGTGGATTCTGCAACCTGCTCAATATTGTATGTGACCTTTGAAAGAAGTTCAGCGTTGGATTCTCGATCCAAGAATAGTGTTGGTAGGGTAAGAAATTTATTGTAGACCTCCCCTCTTAGTAGCTTTATAACCTGGCGACCTATCCAAGCAATATTGTAAACTGAAAAGAATCCAGAAATACCTCTTATAATAAAAATAACCACCACCGCCAATGGTAAGAAAACTTTTATTTGATCTGAATCAAATGAGTTTTCGGTTCCAGCAAAAGTATCTGTGAGCGTTTTAATTAAAAAAGCAAAACCGGTGTCTGTCACTGCAAACACTAGCATTGCAATTACACCAATAGAAAATATTGGCCAATAGGGTTTTCCATAGCCAAGAAGTCTTAAATAAGTTTTATAACTGTGTTCCATAATAATTTATGGCAAATTATACGACACTCCATGAATTCCTGAGACTTTTGATTGTGATGATTTTGTGAAGTTTTAAAAGACATTATTTAGTTCTTTGGATAAATCGGCACCAGCTTTCCAAAATTTAATTCATAGATTCTGTCCATTCTTTGGGCTAATTGTTGATTGTGTGTTACCACAATAAGGCTGGAGCCTAGAGAACGATTGAGATCGAGGAAGCTATTAAAAACGGTATCAGCTGTTTCAGGATCAAGGTTTCCTGTGGGTTCATCGGCTAAAATCATGCTTGGAGACGTAATTAGAGCCCTTGCAATAGCGACTCTTTGGCATTCTCCGCCAGATAACTCATGAGGTTTGTGATTAATTCTATCTTTAAGTCCAATATTCAATAATAATTCCTCAGCTTTCGATCTAGCTTGATTCATGCTTTGGTTTCTGATCAGTAGAGGCATCATAGTGTTTTCTAATGCTGAGAATTCATTTAAAAGATGATGAAATTGATAAATAAACCCAAAAAACTCATTCCTTAATCTGCTTTTTGAGTGATCAGTTAAATTTATTGGGTTCTCTCCCCTAACATATAATTCACCTTTGGTGGGAGTATCTAAAAGGCCCATAATTTGCAGTAGTGTTGTTTTACCGCTGCCCGAAGGACCCACAATTGCAATTGTTTCACTCTGGCCAATTGATAGATCAATACCGCTAAGAACTTCGATACTCTCTTGACCAAGCTTGAAGTTTTTAAATATATTTTTAAGTTCTAAAATTTGTTCCATTCTTATCTATTTAATTTCAATAATTCTGAGGGATTAATCTTTGTCGCATTGTAGGAAGGAATAAATGCTGAAAACATAGATAGTATGACAGCAATAAAGCAAATAATTAAAATCTCAGACCAAATAATATCTACCGGTATTTCACTTAGGAAATAAACTTCGGGTTGATAAAGAGTAATATCAAATACATTTTCGATAAATAAAACAAGATTGCTTAAATTCACAGTGATCAAAAAACCTAAAACACTGCCGAAGATTGACCCCAGAAAACCCAGAATAAATCCAAGCGTTAGAAACACTTTATAAATGGACTTATTACTCACACCCAAGGACCTGAGAACAGCAATGTTTGATCGCTTTTCCCGGATTAGCATAATAAGCGTTGAAACAATATTAAAACAAGCAACTGACAAAATTAGGAGCAAGACGATAAAGATAATTTTTTTTGTTAATTCCAATGACCTGAAAAAATTTGGATTTTCCTGAGTCCAATCGGTTACTAGAAATCCACCACCTGATTCCAAGGAGATTTGTCTTGTGTAAACGGACGCATTCTGGGGATCAAAATACTCTATGTCTGTACCTGTTAATTCATCATTAATTTGAAAAAACAATCTTGCATCTTTCAATGAGGAAAAAACTAAATGTTGATCCAGTTCAAAAACTCCAGATTCAAAAATACCCACAATGTTAAATTCTTTTAAACGTGGAAGAGGACCAAATGGTAACGTGTCATCGTCCTGAGTCAGGATGGCTAATTTATCATTTAATTGCAGATTTAAAGTCTCTGCTAAACCTTTACCAATTAAAATATTATAAGAATGGATGAATAAATCATTGGCATTACCAGACGACATCAGTGTTGAAATCTTATTTTGAATAACGGAAGAATCGTTATTGTAAGCTTTAATCTGTATGGCTTCAAAATCTTGATCACCAATTGCAATGGCTTCTCCATCAACAAAAACCGAAAAAGATTTTACATAGGGTTTATCATTCAAGACGGAGTGCAGTTTTTCTGGATCGTTAGAACTGCCTAAGCTTTTAACAGTTGCATGAGGAATAAGACTCAGCATCTTTCTCTCGATTTCTGTTTGAAAACCATTCATCACAGACATAACTGTAAAAATAACCGCCACACCTAAACTAATACCCACCAAGCTTAACAATGTGATAAGAGAAACCATAAAGTTACTATTACTAGATTTCATCAATGATTTGATAATTTGAGACTCAAAATGTTTATACATCTTCTCTCCTAATTTCGATAAAACCTTATAATTGATGCCGGGTCTTGCTTTGAAGCTTTTATTGAAGGCAAAAAAGACGCCAAGAAACTAACAAAAAAGGCAACCAGAGAAATGATAAGAATATCCTGAAGTCTTAGTAGATAAGGCATACTTGATAAGTAATACAAATCGGATGGAAAAAAATCAAAGCCAAACACCCGATCAATAAATTCCTCAATCGCAGTTAAGTTCTTTAAAGCAAGAACCCCCAACACTAAACCGAAAAATATACCAATAACCGCGTTAATCATTCCTTGTAAAAAAAATATCTGAGTCACATCTTTGTTTCTGAATCCAAGGGTTCTTAATATTGCTATGTCCTTTTTTTTGTCATTTATGGTCATAGAAATCATGACCATGATATTAAACATTGCCACCAACACTACAAGGAATAACAAAGTGCTCATTATGGTCTTCTCAATAAGGACGGCTTTAAATAATGCTCTGTTATTATTTGACCAGTCACTTACAGTTAGCTCGGCGTTATCAAGCCTCTTTTTTAATACCTCTGTGTATCGATTGGTCTGGTATGGATCGTTAACCATGATTGACCAATGATTAAATGAGGGTTGATCGGTGGTTGAGTCTAACAGTTGATTGATAGCCACAATCACTAGTGAAGTATCAAATTTAGCAAGCCCAAACTCCACAATATGAGCGACATAGTAAGTCTTTGAAGCTCCGAGTGAAAATAAGGATCTTTGATTAAAGCCAGGCAGTTTAATAACCACTTGATCACCTACACTCATTCCCATTCGATACGCCAAAGATTTGCCTAAAACGATCTCTGATGATCCTAAATTAGCTATCTTTAGCTCCTCAATAAGTCTGTTGTTTGTTAAGTTATTGTTTGTTGTATCGAGTCCTTTTACGTTCACTCCAGAAGTTAAGTTATTGAATTGAATAACGCCCTTTGATTCCAATGATGCAGAGACGGACTCCATGTCTTTAATAAAACTAAGATCGATTTCACTTAATGGGTCCTGAGTGACGGCTTGCTTGCTTTTTATAGTAATATGCGGCTCCACCATTAAGATTCGTTTATGAATTTCAGATTCAAATCCATTCATCACAGATAAAACAATCAAGATAGATGCTATACCTATAGTAATAGCTATGGAAGACGATAAGCTTACGATGGATATAAATTGAGCTTTATCTC
The DNA here is from genome assembly GCA_964629335.1 of uncultured Woeseia sp. GTDB lineage: Bacteria > Pseudomonadota > Gammaproteobacteria > Steroidobacterales > UBA11654 > CACPJA01. The sequence continues at coordinate 10,806 of CAZVRH010000021.1, read as the reverse complement.
TTGCGAAAAGAAAACGAATGGCAATAAATAGTTTGTTCTTCATCCTGTAAATTAACTTTCAGTGACTTAGAAACATCATAAATACTTTAATCGTAAAGACGAAGAAAAAAACAATAAATCTGTGAAATAATACATGGCCTAAACATCAAAGACATGAACCAAGCAACCAAACAACTTCTATTAAATCAGAGCAAACCAGAGGCAAGCGCTGCTGTCTCTAGATATGGTCAGCTCTATGGATCCTCATTAAGTTTAGCAATTGCGGAAGACATGTTACTTAAAAAAGAGCCACGTTTGATCGTATGTCCCAATAGTACTGTGGCAAACTCCATCGCTGAAGAAATTATATTCTTCAGTCAAACCAACGATGTAATTGAAGTGTTTCCTGATCTGGAAATCTTACCCTATGATTTAAGTTCGCCAAGACGTGATATCCTCGCCAAAAGATCAGACATTATATTTAAGTTAATAAAAGAAGAAATTGATCTTCTGGTAATTAATGCTTCGAACTGTCTTTGGAAACTCCCACCCCGAGAATTTTTTGAATCACGAAGTTTAGAAATAAACCTTAGAGATACATTGTCTATGAATGATTTAAAACACACTCTGAAATGCAATGGTTTCAATCGAGTTTCGGTGGTTAAAGAGCAGGGAGAATATGCGGTGAGAGGCTCTATTATTGACCTCTACTCGCCAAACGAAATCCATCCGGTAAGAATAGATATCGATGACGATTACATAGACTCCATTCGTTTATTTGATAAAGACTCACAACTGACGATAGAGAAAATACAAAAAACGTCTATTTTATCTGCAAATCATTTTCCCAGAGACCTTCCATCAATTGATTTCTTCAAAATGAAGATGAGAAATCATTTTGAAGGCAATCAAATGGAATGGCCCTTATACAATGAGATTCATGAGGATCCTGAAAGTCATGGAATCTATAATTATCTCCCTTTATTTTTTAATTCCATGGCGTCAATTCTAGATTACATCAGCAGTCAAACTAAGATTTATCTTCATGAGAGTGCTTTGACGAGCTTACCGGATTATGAAAAACAAATTTTTCAAAGGTTTGCTGACTATCAATCAGAAACACAACCCATCATGCATCCTGGTGATTTGTTTTTTAAAAGTACAACGGAAACACAAAAAATCCAGGAACGATGCTCTGTTTTAATTCAACCGGAGAAGTTTTCTCAATCTAAAAAGAATGAGAGCTTAAATTTTAACACCGAACCAGTCACTCTAAGAATGTCGGGTGAACGTTTTGCAAAGACAGAAAAATTGCTGCAATACACTAAAGAACAAGCTATTGAAAAACTCTTAATATCAGCACCCACAAAGAAAAAGGAGGCAATAATTACTAATTTTCTTAAATCACATGAAATTAAGATAACGAAGACTAATGAGTGGTCAGAGTTTATCAAGAGCGACAAAGGTTTTTATGTCACCAATCAAATAATAAGTAAAGGTTTTGCATTAAACGCCCAAAACACTGCAGTACTAGGAGAGACTGATTTATTTGGACAAGGTTCAAAGCGGATTCTAGGAAGTCGAAGACAACAAAATCCAGAAACTATAATCGAGAATCTTAAGGACCTGAGAAAAGGAACCCTCGTGGTACACAAAGATTATGGTATTGGTCAATACGACGGATTAACCAAATTAATCGTTGATGATGTTGAATCAGAATATATCTGCATTAATTATGCAAAAGGTGACTTACTTCAATTACCAATAACTCAAATGGATAAAGTTTCAAGATACATTGGTGATAGTAATAATGAAAGCTTGTTGAGTTACCTTGGCAATGATCAATGGAAGAAAATTTGTAGAAAGGCAAAGACAAAAGCACAAGATGTTGCGGCTGAACTTCTTGAACTCTACGCTAAAAGAAATCTAACGATTGGAAAAAATCAACCAATTAATGAATATGAATATGAGCAATTCTGTTCTGGCTTTCACTACATCCTAACCAGAGATCAAGGCTTGGCCATAGATCATGTTTTAGACGATATGTCGTCATCTAAAAAAATGGACAGATTGGTTTGTGGTGATGTTGGTTTTGGCAAGACTGAAGTTGCTTTAAGAGCAAGTTTTTGTTCTGTTATGAACGGCAATCAAGTCGTGATCATGGTCCCCACAACATTGCTGGCTCAACAACACTACGACACCTTTCAAGAAAGATTCAGTGATTGGCCAGTTAATATTGAATTACTCTCTCGAACACAAGGCTTAAAAAAAAGGAAACATATAATCGGTCAAATAAAATCGGGTGAGACCGATATTATTATTGGCACCCATGCTGTCCTATCAGAAAAAATTAAATACCCAAACTTAGGTCTAGTTATTGTTGATGAAGAACATAGATTTGGTGTTAGACATAAAGAGCAGTTAAAAAAAATAAGGCATGCCGTTGATTATTTGGCAATGACAGCAACACCTATCCCTAGAACTTTAAATATGGCTATTGGTGAACTGAAAGATATCTCTATGATCTCAACCCCACCAGAAAGTCGATTAGCGGTAAAAACCTATATACATCGATGGGAAGATGCTTTGATTAAAGAAGCCTGTCAACGAGAATTAAATAGAGGGGGTCAGATACTCTTTGTTCATAATCAGATAAAAGATATAGAAGAAATTACGGATCAATTAAGAAAGATTCTTCCTGGTATTTCTATTGATATAGCCCACGGTCGAATGAAAGAAAGAACATTAGAAAAAAGAATGATGCAATACTATAACAATCAATTCAGCTTATTAGTGGCAACAACGATTATTGAAAGCGGTCTTGATATTCCTAATGCCAATACCATTATTATCAATAATGCAAATCAGTTTGGTTTAGCTCAGCTCCATCAGTTAAGGGGAAGAGTTGGACGATCTGAGCGACAATCGTACGCCTACCTTCTAACACCGCCAAAACAACTAATCACTCCAGATGGACTTAAACGCCTGGAAGCCATTGAAGCTATTGAAGATCTTGGTGTAGGTTTTATTTTAGCAACACATGATTTAGAAATTAGAGGTGCTGGAGAGATTCTAGGTGATGAACAAAGCGGTCAAATTCAAAAAATTGGATACTCTCTGTATAAAGACTTACTCGAGGAAGCGATTAATTCATACAGAGAAGACGAGGGAACTGAAACAAGTTCGTTTATGACAGAGATTAACTTAAATATTCCAAACTTAATCACAGAAGAATTTATGCCCGATGTACATCTTAGACTTACGTTTTATAAACGTATTTCTGTTGCAAAAAATAATAATGAGATAAAAAGCATTGCAAAGGAATTAAAAGACCGGTTTGGAACCCTACCTGATTTCACTTTAAATCTTTTGGAGTTAACAAAACTCAAGTTAATTGCCAATAATCTAGGCATTGAACAAATCAAAATGAATAAACATTATGGGCGTCTCCACTTTCACCCATCAACTCAATTAGAAACCGATCGAGTGTTAAAACTAATAAACAACCATGAGGATAAGTACAGATTATATCCTGATCAATCCCTTGGATTTAAAGTGGATACCACTTCAGACATTGACAAGATAAATGAGATTAAATTTTTATTGGATTATTTAACAAATCATCAAGTTCCATTGAAAGCTCGCTAATAATTTCAACACGACAAACAAAATCTCCTGAGGGCCTCATTGTTGCTAATTTGTGCTCTGCGTTCTTCGTCTTAATTCTCAAAGATTCTAAAATGGCTATAACCTCTCCTTGTAGATGACAGGAAAGAACGAAATCACAACCTGATGAAATGGCCAGATTAATCCGTTTCTCGATGACGCCAACTTCCTCTGTTGCTCCCATAGAAAGATCATCTGAGAAGACTAATCCTTGAAAATCAAATTTCTGCCGGAGAAGATTCTGTAACCAAAACTCTGAAAATGTCACCATTGATGAATCAATCTTTGGAAAAGAGATATGAGCTGTCATCACTGCAGGTAAACCTTTTTTAAACAAAGTCAGAAACGGTTCAAGATCTTGATCTAGTTCATCCAGAGAACGATGATCTGTTGGTTTTCCAATATGAGAATCAAGAGTGACCCCTCCATGGCCTGGAAAATGTTTAGCCACAGCCTTCATCCCAACACTTTGTAAGCCTTTTATGTAGGAAGCAGATAATTGGGAGACAACTTCCGGGTTGGAGTGAAATGATCGATCTCCAATCACCTCAGACAACCCATGGTTCAGGTCAATTACGGGTGAGAAACTAAAATCAACACCAACGTTGAGTAATTCAAGGGCAGTAATCTTAGCGGCTATAAAAGCAGCCCTTAATCCTTTCTTTTTAGATCTATCATAAATTTTACCTAATTCACTAAATGAGGGTAATACATAGAACCCTTCTTTAAACCTTTGGACTCGACCACCCTCTTGATCCACACAAACAATTAATTCAGGTGATTTAATTTCCTTAATAGATTGAACCAAGTCACCTAACTGATGAGGATGATCAAAGTTTTCTGCAAAAAGGATAACTCCTCCAATTAAATCGTGCTGAAGTATATGTATCTCTAGGTTAGAGAGGGTCTTACCCTCAACGGAAACTATAACAGGCCCTAGAGTCATTGATTAAGAAATATCAACTGGAGTTCCCACTTCCACCTTATCAAAAAGCTCTTCAATATCTGTGTTCGAAATATTAATACAACCTTTTGATCTTGGGATGCCTAGGATAAAATTGTCAGGCACTCCGTGTAAGTAAATGTATCGTTGCATGGTATCCACATTACCCAGCCTATTCTTGCCAACTTCTGTTCCGCTTAACCAAAGTATTCGCGTTAATATCCAATCCCCATCGTCAAGATCACAGTTGCGTGCTGAATAAATTTCACCCGTTGGTCTTCGATTTCTGAAAATTTGACCGCGAGTCTCACCCTCTCCTATCTTGGCTCGAATAATATGCTTACCTCTCGGGGTACAAAAGCTGTTTTTCTCCTCACCTGGCCCAAATTTTGAGGTTGAAATTATGTATTCAAAAGTTTCAGAATCTATTTCAAGATAAAGTCTTTGTTTGGTAATAGAAACAGTGATCCGAGACATTGATTTTAAGGCAGTTCAATAAAAGCAGAATGAGGATTATCTTGTGAAGCAAGGTAAGATTTAAGACTATCTTTCTTGAGCTTTAATTCTTCTTCATTGATATTGCCCCTAGTGAATTGATGCTGAAGATAAATTAAATAAATAGTAATTGCATCGGATTCACAAGATCGAATAATATCGTCAATGTTATCGTCTAGGTATAAATCCCAAACTGCATTAGCAGAATCTATTTTCTTATCAGGCAAGCTTAGATGCTTAGAGACTCTATTCAGTATTCCAGTATTGGAATTAATATCGCCACTGGATAAAAGTTCTTTTAGATCTGTATTATGGTTCTCATCAAACATTTTCTCGTTAATGACTATGCCCTCAACAAGGCTCCTAAAATAAAGAACAGGAAAGTCGAATTGTTTACCGTTCCAGGTGACATAATGATCAGCATCTTTAATAGAATCGATAAAAGGTTTTAATTGCTTACATGAACTTAAGTCTATATCTCCGTTGGACTCAGAAATAAAAGAAATTGTAATAATCTGTTGAAGATCAACGGGTAATGATTCATCTCCTTTTTTTTGTAATTGCTGAAAAAACATGGAACGACCAATATCGCAGTCGCTCAATCCTTCAAGGTTCATGTGTTTTTTTCCAAAATCAAGATCAGGAATGGTATCTATAGTATAAATTATAGTTCTCATTTAATTCTTCTCTAAAACAACAAACGCCATAGACCAAGGCTGTTCATCAGTTAAACTAATATGGGATGAGGTGATACCTTTAGTGATAAATAACTTTTCAAGTTTATTGGATAAAATTAATTCTGGTTGGCCAGAAGGTTTATTACTAACTCCAAAATCCTTCCAAGTAACCCCTTGTGAAAACCCTGTACCAAGAGCCTTTGATGCCGCCTCTTTACCTGCAAAACGATTGGCTAAAAATCTGTTCTGATCTACGCTGTTCTTAAAAAGTTCAATTTCAGAAGGGTTTAATATTTTGTCGACAAAACGCTGTCCGTATTTCTCATGGATCTTTTTAATACGGTCAATGTTGACCGTATCCACACCAATACCAAAAATACTCATTTCCTAGCTTTCATCATGATGGCTTTCATTTGTTGAACAGCCTCTGCGATTCCGAGATCAACTGCCTTAGAGATGACTGAATGACCTATGTTTAATTCTTTAATTTCTTGAATCGCAGCCACTTCAGCGGTGTTTTCATAGTGAAGTCCATGCCCTGCATTAACGCTTAAACCTATACGATCAGCATGCATTGCACATTCCTTGATTCGAGTTAGTTCGTATTCTTGGTCGCTTGGATTAGGGCTATCGGCGTAAAGGCCGGTGTGAATCTCTACAGCATCGGCACCTACGAGCTGACTCGACTCAATTTGTTTTGGATCCGGGTCAACGAATAGGGAAACTCTGATTCCAGATTTTTTCAAACGACCTATGTGTGAAGACAGGATCTGAGTTTGAGAATACACATCGAGACCGCCTTCGGTTGTTAACTCTTCTCTTTTCTCAGGAACCAAACAACAGTCATAAGGCTTAAGCATGCAGGCAATATCAATCATCTCCTGAGTTGCTGCCATTTCTAAATTTACCCTAGATTCAACAACAGAAATCAACCTCTCAACATCATGATCCTGTATATGCCTTCTGTCTTCCCTGAGGTGAACTGTAATGCTATCAGCCCCATTTTTTTCAGCTATAAGGGCAATCTGTATAGGGTCTGGATAATGAACACCTCTGGCTTGTCTTAAGGTAGCAACATGATCTACATTTACCCCCAATAAAATATCATTTTTTTTATTCATCTTTTTAATAGAAATTTTTCTAAGATTATATATATTATCAGTAACTAATGGTGTTAATAAGGAATAATATAAACCCATTATAAGAATTGGAAACGCAATCGTTCATTCACTTGTAATTAATAGTGAACGGAAGTAGACAATGAAGTCGAAGGAACGCTCTTAACCACTCTAAATGTAGAGTTAGGAGGATGTAATGACTGGTTCTAAGGAATTTCTAAGTTCCGTCAACCAAATGTTTGACAAATCTGCCAAACTGCTCAACTTGTCTGAAGATTTAGCAACAAAAATCAAATTAGCAAACTCAACCTATACGGTAAACTTTGGCGTCAAGTTGAGAAATAAACTTCATACATTTACTGGATTTAGATGCGTTCATTCTGAACACAATGAACCAGTGAAAGGTGGCATTAGATATTCTCTCAACTCTACTCAAGCTGAAGTCGAAGCACTGGCAGCACTCATGTCATACAAATGCTCTCTGATGGACCTGCCGTTTGGAGGATCTAAAGGAGCTTTGATCATTGACCCAAACACGTGGAAAAAAGATGAATTAGAAAAAATTACCAGAAGATTCACCAATGAGCTTGCAAAAAGAGATTTGATTCATCCATCTCAAAATGTACCTGGCCCTGATATGGGCACGAATGAAAATGTTATGGCATGGATTGCTGACGAATACAGACGACTAAACCCCACTGAAATTGACTCTCTAGCCTGTGTTACTGGAAAACCCATATCCAAAGGAGGAGTTTATGGAAGAAAGGAAGCCACCGGCAGAGGCGTCTATTACGCTATAACTGAATTCCTTAAATACCCTGATGAGTGCAAAAGAATAGGTCTTTCTAATGAGATTGAAGATCAAAATATTATTATCCATGGATTTGGTAATGTCGGTTATTATGCCGCTAAATTTCTTTCTGAAAGTGGAGCAAAAATCATAGCAATCATTGAGAGAGACGGCTCCATCATAAACGAACAAGGAATTAATATAGAGTCCTCAAAAAAACACTTTACAAGAAAAGGCACACTTGAAGGTTTGAATGGGTTTACCAAAACACGAAACAGACTATTGACCAAAGAATGCGACATACTCATACCAGCTTCCATCGACAACATTATCAATGTAAATAACGCTAAAAATATTAAAGCCAAATTAATCGTCGAAGGAGCCAACGGTCCAGTTACAATGGATGCCGATAAAGTGCTTCAGAAAAAAGGGGTCTGTGTACTACCTGATTTCTATGCTAATGCAGGGGGGGTTGTTGTCTCCTATTTTGAGTGGGTAAAAAATCTCTCAAAAATAAGGTATGGAATGATGCAAGAACGTGAAGAAGAAAAAAGACAAGCTAATATAATTAGTGCTCTGGAAACAATGACTGAAAAGAATATACCCGAAGAACTGAAGACTGAAATTGCAAAAGGATCAACTGAAATAGATTTAGTTAGATCAGGATTAGAAGAAAAAATGAGTGAAACATTCGAATTAATTCATGAAAAATTTCACTCAGATAAAAAAGTTAAGGATCTTAGAACTGCTGCTCTAATGATTTCAGTTAAAAAAATAGCTGACGCCTATAGTTATCTTGGGATTTAATGCTAAAATAGCCGCTTAATTTTTGAACCAACGACTAACATGACACATTTATCAAAGTTTGCAACGGTTGATCCATTTAAAGGAATGAATGGAAGTAACCCAGGGAAATGCCAGAATTTGGTCAGCGGTCAATGGAGAGATGAGCCAGATTATATTGATAATATTCCCGATCCGATGAATGGCGAGCATTTCTTAAAAATCCCCAACACAAAAAACGTTGATGAGTTTATAAACAACATCGAGAAAACCCCAAAAAGCGGATTACATAACCCTCTAAAAAATGTGGATCGTTATGTCATGCTCGGAAATGTGTGTGCCAAAGCTGCTGAAGTTTTAAGAGATAAGGAAGTGGAGGAGTTTTTTGTTCGCCTGATTCAAAGAGTTATGCCTAAAACTGATAATCAATGCTTCGGAGAAGTAAAGGTAACCAGAATTTTTTTAGAAAACTTTGCCGGAGACGGTGTTCGATTTTTAGGCAGAGGATTTTCTAATCCAGGAGATCATGTTGGGCAAGAATCTTCAGGCTACAGGTGGCCTTACGGTCCTGTGGTGATTATCGCACCTTTTAATTTTCCGTTAGAAATCCCTGCTCTACAATTTATGGGAGCCCTGTTTATGGGCAATCGACCCCTGATAAAATCAGCGACCACTGTCAGTGTCGTTTTTGAACAATTCTTGAGGATGCTGATTTATTGTGGTTTACCCGAAAAAGATGCCGATATGATTCATTGCGGCGGATCCACAATGGGAAATTTAATAAACCAATGCAGCGACAAAATACGCATGCTGCAATTCACAGGGTCTTCCGGAGTTGCTGAACAATTATCGCATGAGATGAACGGAAGAATTAGAGTGGAAGACGCCGGCTTTGACTGGAAAGTCATAGGACCAGATTACAGTCCTGAATGGAAAGATTACGTGGCATGGCAATGCGATGAAGATGCGTACAATGCCTCAGGACAAAAATGCTCAGCTCAAAGTATTTTGTTTATTCACGAAAACTGGACCGATCATTTAATACCCAGACTCAAAGAACTTGCAGAGCGCAGACGACTGGAAAATCTAAGTATTGGACCGGTCCTTACTTGGAATAATGAAGAAATAAAAAATCATATCAATGGTTTGCTTCAAATACCTGGATCGAAAATACTTTTCGGAAATGAAGAATTAGAATTCCACACTATTCCCAGTGTCTATGGTTCGATGAAACCCACTGCGGTGGAGATCCCGATCCAACAATTACTCACCGGTCATTTTGATCTCATCACCTCAGAAGTCTTTGGTCCTCTCCAGGTTGTGGTTAATTATAAACATGATGAGCTGTCTATTGTTCTAGAAGCATTGGAAAGAATACCGTTGCATTTAACAGCAGCAGTCGTCAGCAATGACCCTTTGTTTCAGCAACAAGTCTTAGGGCTGACAGTTAATGGCACAACCTATACCGGTATCCGAGCCAGAACGACAGGTGCACCACAGAATCATTGGTTTGGGCCAGCCGGTGATCCAAGATCTGCTGGAATCGGTACTCCAGAAGCAATCATTACTACTTGGAGCGGCCATAGAGAAATCATTAAAGATATGGGTCCCATCGACTCAGACTGGAGCATTCCTAAACTAAGCTAGTGACAACCTCCAAACAACGGAATCTAATCGACAAAGAATCTAACTTTGGGCCGGATAATTACAAACCTCTGCCGGTAGTCTTATCTAGAGCCAAAGGAGTTTGGGTCTGGGATGTAGACGGAAAAAAGTATTTGGACATGATGTCAGCATATTCTGCGGTCAGTCACGGTCATTCTCATCCTGAGCTACTGAAGGTACTGCATGAACAGTCCAGTCGTCTAGCTCTTACCTCGAGAGCCTTCTATACCGATACCCTTGGTCCGTACTTAGAAAAAATTACTTCAGTCAGTAACTTTGATATGGCTTTACCAATGAATTCTGGAGCAGAAGCGGTTGAAACTTCAATTAAAGCAGCCAGGCGATGGGCTTATCGCTCCAAAAAGATAGAAAAAAACAAAGCTGAAATTATTGTTGCAGACGGTAACTTTCATGGCAGAACCACCACCATCATTAGTTTTTCAAGCGATGCGAACTCCAAAAATGACTTTGGACCCCACACCCCCGGGTTTGTCTCTGTTGAGTACGGATCCTCCAAGGCAATAGAGGCAGCAATCAATGATAACACTGCTGCGGTTTTGGTAGAACCCATCCAAGGCGAAGGCGGCATCATTGTGCCCCCTGAAAACTGGCTACCTGAAGTAAGAGAGATTTGCACAAAACACGGTGTCTTGATGATTCTAGATGAGATTCAATCAGGTTTAGGAAGAA
>CAZVRH010000020.1:0-20282 GCA_964629335.1 uncultured Woeseia sp. | reverse complement strand
GTTTTTTTAAGAATATTGAATTCAGAAAAGATGACTCAGGTGCGCTTATTATTTCCGTGCTTGAGAGACCGTCTATAGCTTCTATTACTTTTGAGGGTAATAAGGATATTAAAACTGAAGACTTAGAAGAATCTCTTAATAATATCGGTTTTAAGATCGGTCGAAATTACGATCCGTCAATTTTGGATGAAATAGAGAGATCTTTGATTGATCAGTATTTTAGTTTTGGAAAATACAGCGCAAAAATTAAAACCACAGTAGAAGATCTACCAGGAAATACAGTCACTGTAAAAGTTGATGTGAATGAAGGGGATAGAGCTCAGATCCGCCAGATTAACATTGTGGGTAATTCAATTTTCTCAGATGAAGATCTATTAGAGAAACTCAAATTACAGATGCCTAATTGGTTATCATTTATTAATCAAGATGACAGATACTCGAGAGAAGACCTTCAAGGTGATCTTGAAAATATCGAGAGTTTTTATCAAGACCAAGGGTTTGCAAATTTTAGGATTGACTCTGCTCAGGTGGCCATCTCTCAAGACAAAACTGGGATTTTTGTCACTATTAATATTTCAGAAGGGGAGGTCTATACACTTTCGGATGTTAAATTGACTGGGGAATTTGTTATTCCTAGAGAAAGAATAGAGAATCTAGTGTTTGCTCAACCTGGGCAAATTTTTTCTCAGGGTTTATTAACATCCATCTCAGAGTTGATTGAATATGAACTTGGGGAAGAAGGTTATTCTTTTGCTGAAGTTGAAGCAATACCTGAGCTAGATCGAGAACGCAAAGAAGTTAAGGTTGTTTTCTATATTCAACCTAAAAGTAGAGTCTATGTAAGACGGGTAAGTTTCACAGACACTACCTCAATTAATGATAATACTCTTCGAAGAGAACTGAGGCAGTTGGAGGGTGGTTATTACTCAAAAAGTAGATTGGAGCGTTCAAAAATAAGACTCCAAAGATTACCTTTTATAGAAGAAGTTGAATTTGAAACAATCCCTGTGGCTGGAACCAGTGATCTCATTGATGCTGAGTTTCAGATTAAAGAGGGTTTACCCGGACAATTTGGAGGTGGTGTTGGGTATTCTGGATACCAAAAATTAATGATAAACGGTAATTTTGTTCATACCAACTTCTTTGGAACAGGTGATCGCGTATCAATTGATTTAAATTCAAGTAGATACAGAGATTTATACAGTGTTTCACACACCAGTGCTTATACAGGAATCGATGAAATTTCTAGAACACTGAGATTTTCGTTATCTTCCTTTAATCAATTCACTTCTGCTTCCTCAGATTTCTCAACAAAGACTTATTCTGCAGGCTTGGAATACTCTTATCCCCTGAGTGAATTCCAGAGGTTTATATACGGCGGATCATTACAAAGCTCTGAATTGCTAGCAGGTGACTATAGCGCTGATCAGGCTCTTCAGTGGGTTACTAATAACGGAAAAAGTGAGTGTTTTGATCAGGAATTTTATGACTTCTGTAAAACAAAATTTGACTCAGCTGAAATAATCTTAGGTTGGATTTATGATTCGAGAAATAGATACCTATTTGCAGATGCAGGAATGTCCCAAAGGATTATTGCTAACATTGCTATACCTGGGAGTGATGTTGAATACTACGGTATTAACTATAGTTATAAACAATATTTCAATGTTCCTTTTCCCATAGTTAATCGGTTAACACTTATGGCTAAGGCAGATGTCGCCTTTAATAATGCATACGGCGATACTTTTGGTGTCCCTCCTTACAAAAACTTTTTTGCAGGCGGTCCAGACACTATCAGAGGGTTTAAAGAACACCGATTGGGACCAAAGGATAATTTTGGCAACCCTTACGGTGGTAATTTACTGCTTTCAAGTCAAATGGAAGTTATTATTCCCATCCCAGGTGATTGGGCATCGAGGGCAAGATTCAGTCTATTTTTTGATATTGGCAATGTATTTTCAACCAGCGAGATTGATTTTTTTGATTATGAGGGGAACCCAATAGATTATGGTTTTGATGCGGGTAATTTAAAAAGGTCTGTGGGTCTAGCAGCTCAATGGTTAGCGCCTCTTGGATTATTCAGGTTTAGTTATGCAATACCATTAAACGATGAGCCTCGATCCGATACTTATCCTGGTGATGAAACAGAGAGATTCCAATTTACAATTGGTGGTGCATTTTAGACAATGGCTTAAGTTATTTAAAAAAATAAGGATGAGAAAATGAAAAAGAATTATATATATTCAATATTGGCGTTATTTTTAATTGCTCAACCTGTTCTTTCACAAGACCTTGGAAGTGCAAAGATCGGGGTGGTTGATGTAAATAAACTCCTTCAAGAGTCTCCTCAATTCCAAGATATGCAATCTGCAATTGAAGAGGAATTTGCCCCTAGAGTCAGAGATATTGAAGCAAAAGAGTCTGCATTTACTGAAGCGAGAGATAAGCTAACACAAGATAATCTAGCGCTGAGTAATGATGAGAGACAGAACGCTTCTCTAAAACTTGCTTCCGATCAAAGGGAACTCGAGTATTTGGCTAGCTCTTTTCAGGAAGATAGAAATAACAGGATTCAGATTGAAACCAATAAAATTCTTGTTGAGATGATCAATGCAATCAATAAGTTTGGTAGAGACAACGGTTACGACTTGATAATAAACGAAGGTAGAATCAGCCAGAACACAATTTTGAATGGCGGAACTTTGTATAAAGGGGCTTCTGTAGATATCACTAATGATATTGCTATCGTCTTGGAGAAAAATTTCCAAGATAATAAATCAGGAGGCTAAACTAGCTTCCCATTTGGAACAGGAGTAAGTTTTGCCTGAGAGTTCAATCAATCTTGAAGAATTGGCCTCTAGGTATGGTTGTGAGCTAAGCGGTGATCCGGAAGTTGTAATTACTGAAGTTGCTGGACTCGACAATGCCAATAAAAATTCAATTAGCTTCTTGGCAAATGATAAATATAAGCCTTTGCTTAAGAACACCAATGCTGGGGCAGTGATATTAAGACCAGATGACCTCAAGGATTGTCAATCATCAGCTTTAATCACTGAAGACCCTTATTTAATCTTTGCAAGAATCTCATCTTACTTTGAGAAATCAAGAGATTTTCAAGAAGGTTGTCATCCATCTGCCATCGTTGAAGATACGGCTAAAGTTCCTTCCACTTGCTCAATTCAAGCAGGAGCTTATATTGGTAAAGGAGCAACACTTGGCGACTCTGTATTTATCGGTTCTAATTCTGTAGTTGCTGCCAATTGTACAATAGGCTCAGATTCCTGGTTGGACCCAGGAGTAATGATTCTAAATGAATCATCTGTAGGCGATAGAGCTATCATCCATTCAGGTGCAGTTATAGGTGCCGATGGGTTTGGTTTTTCAGAAGATGAAGAATCAAATTGGGTAAAAGTACCTCAAACAGGATCTGTAGTTATTGGTAAGGATGTTGAGATAGGAGCTAATACAACGATTGATAGGGGCACAATATCAAATACCATAATTGAGAATGGTGTTAAATTAGATAATCTTATTCAAATAGCCCATAACGTCGTTATTGGAGAACATACTGCCATCGTTGCAAATACTGCAATAGCCGGAAGCTCAATTATTGGAAAACATTGTAGAATCAGTGGACAAGTTGGGATAACTGGCCATGTTGAAATAGCTGATCATACAACAATTACAGCAAGAACATCAGTCATGAAATCTATAAAAAAATCAGGAGTGTATTCGAGCAGTTTGTTTCCTCATCAAGAAACTTCTAAATGGCAGAAAAATGTTGCTATTTTTAGAAATTTACCAAAATTAAAATCCCTTATCTCTAAAATTAAAGCAGAGGATGAAGATGAGCTTGATTCATGAAACAGCAATAATTTCAAATAAAGCTAAATTGGCCAAAGACGTGACTGTTGGACCTTACAGCGTTATTGATGCAAACGTCTCAATAGAAAGTGGAACCGTAATTGACTCTCATGTGGTCATTAAGGGCAATACAACCATTGGCTCAGACAATCATATCTATTCATTTGTCTCAATAGGCGATGATCCTCAGGATAAAAAATATGACGATGAACAAACCGCTGTTGAAATAGGAAGTCGTAATTCAATCAGAGAGTATACAACCATAAATAAAGGCACCATTCAAGATGTTGGAACCACACGTCTAGGGGACGATAATTGGATTATGGCTTATGTACATATAGCTCATGATTGTCAGGTTGGCAGCAACACCATTTTTGCAAATAACACCACTCTGGGCGGACACGTGATTGTTGGCGACTATGCAATATTTGGTGGATTTTCTGGTGCTCATCAGTTTTGTAAAATTGGTGCCCATAGTTTTTTAGGAATGTACTCTGGTGTTGCCAGAGATTTACCACCGTATGTGATTGTGATGGGACAACCTGCTGAGCCTAGAGGGATTAATCTTGAAGGATTGAAAAGAAGGGACTTTAATTCCGATCAGATAAGAAACATTAAGACGGCATATAAGAATCTATATATGTCGAATCTTAGACTGGACGAAGCTATAAACGAGATTAAAAAAATAGATGATATCTCAGGGGAAATGAACCTTCTTGTTGAATTTCTCAGCCACGCCACCCGTGGAATTGTCAGAAAGAACTGAACCTTATCATGGCTTATTTTGTCGTTCTAGCAGGTGAATCTTCTGGAGATAACATCGGTTCATCCATTATCGATGCATTAAAGAAAAAGAATCCAAATCATGAGTTTAAAGGGATCGCTGGTCCCAAGATGATCAAATCTGGTTGCGAACCATGGTTCGAAATTAAAGATCTTTCTGTCATGGGTATAGTTAATGTAATCAAACATCTTCCTAGGCTAATATCAATCCGGAAACAGGTAATGGAGAAAATTTTAGAACGGCCACCAGATGCTTTTATTGGTGTAGATTACCCAGATTTTAATTTAAGCATTGAGTCAAAATTAAAACGAAGAGGCATTAAAACTGTCCATGTAGTTTCTCCTAGTTTTTGGGCTTGGAGAGAAAATAGAATCAAGACGTTTGCAAGTAAAGTTGACCTAATGCTTTGCTTATTTCCCTTTGAACAAGAACGATTAAAAGAACACGGGGTAAACTCAGAATTTATTGGGCACCCTCTGGCCGACAAAATTCCTCTCGAGATCGATAAACAATCTGCAAAAGATTTTTTAAGTATTCAAGAAGATCTAGTGATTACTCTCATGCCAGGAAGTAGAAAAAGTGAAATAAAATATCACGCCAAGATTTTATTTGATGCAGCAAAGAAAATAGCAAGAGAATTAGATAATTTGGGTTCTAAAACAGTCAAATTCATCGTTCCAACTCAATTTCCTGAACTGAAAGATTTTTTATTAACAAAAGATAGAGATGAAATTCAAAAATTCGAATTTATCTCTGACGCTTCTAAAGCGATTCCTGCTTCCGATTTGGTGATTACTAAATCAGGTACTTCAACACTCGAGTCAGCAATGTACAAAAAGCCAACAATAGTTATTTACAAAATGCCAACACTTTCTTTTTTTCTAATAAAATTCTTAAATTTAGTTAAAACAGAATTCGCTGCACTACCTAATATACTGTTAAGAAAAGAAATCTTTCCCGAGTTAATACAAAATGAAGTTACCTCAGAGAATATAAAGATTAAAGCATTAGAGATGTTAAATCATCAAGAACGATTGGAAAATATTAATCAAGAACTAAAGGTGCTCCATTCCTCTCTAATGAAAAATTCAGCTCTTAAGTCAGCTGAGGCAATAGAGGACATAATTGCTTGATTCTTAAAGAGAAATAGATTGTATGGCGCTTATTGTTGGGGTCGATGAAGTTGGAAGAGGTTGCTTAGCGGGGCCAGTTTATGCAGCGGCAGTTGTTATGGAGGAAACACAAACCATAGCTGGCCTAAAAGATTCAAAATTACTCTCAAAAAAAAAACGAAGAGAACTATTTAAATCAATTATCAAAAGTTCTTTTGAATACTCCATCGCTTCTCTAGATAACAAAAGAATTGATGAATTAAATATACTCAACGCTTCATTAGAAGCCATGGAAAATTCCATCAAATTACTCAATTCAGGATTTTCTAAAGGCTATATAGATGGACCTCATATTCCAAAGAATCTACTTCAACAAAAAATTAAATATGAACCTATAATAGGAGGGGATAATTTGTTTCCCTGTATCTCAGCAGCATCTATAATTGCTAAAGTAACTCGAGATAAATATATGAATGAAATACATGATCAATACCCAGAATATGGATTTATGAAAAATAAAGGCTATCCAACAAAACAGCATATTTGTGCGATTCAAAAATATGGTCCCACACCGTTTCACCGGTTAACTTTTAAACCAGAATTATATGAATAGTAAGCCAATGAATAATTCTGATTTTATTCATCTAGATGTGAATACCCAGTATTCCTTAGGTCAAAGCGTAGTCAGAATAGATAAACTTATTGACCTTTGCGACGACTACAATATGCCAGCGGTCGGTATTACTGATCATAATAATCTGTTTTCTGCTTATAAGGCTTACAAAGAAACTCAAAAAAAAGGTATTAAGCTAATTATTGGTTCAATAGTTTCTATAGAAACAAAGCGTCGTTCTGATCCTAAAAAATTGATTTTGTTGTGTAAGAATGAGCAAGGATATAAAAATCTTTGTTATCTAATCACTAAATCATATATTGAAGGTTTTAAAAATAATCAACCTTCTATAAGTATTGACTGGTTGAAAGGTTTTTCTGAGGGGTTAATCGCAATTTCAGCATACCAGCACGGAATAGTCCATCAAACCAGTTCTAAGCAAGAACACAAGAACTTTGAGGTTAATGATATTTTAAATCAATTATCAGATTTGTTTAAAAACGATCTGTTTCTTGGTATTCAGAGAATAGGAACACCCAGGGAAGAAGAAGAAATAGACTATATTGTCTCTATATCTTCAAAGCATAGTATCCCTTTGGTGGCGTTAAATAATCCAAAGTTTTTAGCTGAAAATGATTACATTTCATTAGAAGCAAGAGCTTGCATTGATCAGGGGACTGTACTGGAAGATCAGAATAGACATCGTGATTATACTGATCAGCAATATTTTAAGACCCAAGAGGCAATGAAAAATCTTTTCAGCGATCTTCCTGAGGCCGTTAATAATTCTATTGAAATTGCAAAGAAATGTAATTTTGGTTTTGAAAATATTAACCATGTTCTTCCTGAGTTTTCAACGCCTGATAATTACTCTATAGATCAATATTTAAGTGAGCAGGCAAACGAAGGTCTAACTGATTTAATTGCCAAAGATGATGTTAGTCGCTCAATTTATGAAATTAGACTGAATGAAGAATTAGAGATCATTAAGAAAACAGGGTTTGCTGGTTATTTTCTTATTGTTGCAGATTTTGTTAAGTGGTCAAGGGAACAAAATATCCCAGTTGGACCGGGCCGCGGATCAGGTCCTGGCTCATTGGTTGCTTATTGCTTGGGTATAACAGATATTGATCCTATCGAACACGATTTAATCTTTGAAAGATTTTTAAACCCAGAAAGAATATCCATGCCTGATTTTGATATTGATTTCTGTGTTAATGGCAGAGATGCAGTGATTGACTATGTTTCAAGTAAGTACGGAAGAAAAATGGTTTCACAAATCATTACCTACGGAACACTATCTGCTAAAGCAGTAATTCGAGATGTAGGAAGAATACTTGGCTACCCATACCCAGTGGTAGATCAAATAGCTAAATTGGTGCCATTTGAAATTGGAATCACAATCAGCGATGCATTAAAGAAATCTTCTGAATTAGCTGAACGGTATCAAGAGGAAGAAGATGTACAGGCAATTCTAAATTTATCTTTAAAACTCGAAGGTTTAGTCAGGAATGCAGGGACTCATGCAGGAGGAGTAGTAATAGCGCCTTCAGAGTTATCAAATTTTATGCCTCTATATAAATTAGACGATGAAGTAGAAACAGTCACACAATTTGATAAAGACGATGCTGAATCAATAGGGCTAATTAAATTTGATTTTCTGGGCCTTAAAACTTTAACTGTGATTCAAAAAAGCATCGATATTATCAACGCCTACAACAGTAAACATCATAAAGGTAAGTTCAAGAAGTTAAATATTAAGGATATTTCTCTAGAAGATAAGGAGACATTTAATTTACTTTCGTCAGCCAGAACCGTAGGTGTGTTCCAACTGGAATCAACCGGTATGCGAGATTTGATTAAGAGAATGCAGCCTAGTAGATTTGATGATGTCGTTGCATTGGTTGCCTTATTTCGTCCTGGTCCCTTGCAATCGGGTATGGTTGATGACTACATTGAACGAAAAAAAGGAGGTAAAACCAAGATCATTGACTACTTACACCCGACTCTAGAAACCATATTAAAACCAACATATGGGGTTATTGTTTACCAAGAACAAGTGATGCAGATTGCTCAAAAACTAGCTAACTACACTCAAGGCAGTGCGGATATTTTGAGAAAGGCTATGGGTAAAAAAATACCTAAAGAGATGACAAAGCAAAAAGATATATTCATTAAAGGAGCGGTTGAGAATAATGTAAAGGAATCTACAGCAAAAAGAATTTTTGATTTGATTGAGAAGTTTGCCGGTTATGGCTTTAATAAATCGCATTCAGTTTCATACGCGTTGATTGCATACCAAACTGCGTGGTTAAAAACCCACTATAGAACTGAATTTTTTGCAGCTTCGATGACAGCAGATATAGATAATACAGACAAGTTGATCGTTTTTAAGGAGGATTGTGAATCCTTTGAAATAGACATAAAAGGACCCTGTGTCAATCATTCAAGATATGAATTCTTTGTAGAGAGCGATAACCAAATTAGATATGCATTGGGTGCAATTAAAGGTTTGGGGCAATCGATTTCAGAAGCCATCAGCAAGGAAAGAGAACGAAGCGGGGATTATCAAAATATTTTTGATTTCTGTTCAAGATTATCATCAGAGAAAATTTCAAAAAGAACAATTGAAGCATTGATAACAAGTGGGGCGTTTGACTGCTTTGAAGAAACCAGAGCCACTTTATTTAAATCAATAGATATGAGTTTAAACTACTCAAATCGACTCTCTCTTGAACAGGAAACAGGACAAAACAATTTATTTTATTCAGAAAAGAATATTAAGGAATCATTACCTAATCTTGATAGATCTAAAGAATGGGCCTTAAATCAATTACTGCAAAGAGAATTTACTAGCCTTGGGTTTTATTTTAGCGGGCATCCATTTGATGCTTATCGGGACGATTGTAAGCATCTTACAAAATCTAATCTAGCAACTCTTAAGAAAATGATGGATTCCCAAAAAAATAGCAATGGATATAATGGTCAACAATCAATGATCGAAGTCGCTGGTTTGATCACTAATTTAAAAAGAAGAGGGAACAATTACACTTTTAAAATAGATGACGGCTCAGCAATTTTGGAAGGCATAATTTTTGGTGAAAGAAGGGATGATTTTAGAGATCTTTTGAAAAATAATTCTTTATTATTTCTAAAAGGTCGATTGAGATTGGATTCGTTTGCAGATTTATGGCAATTTGTTGTTGAAGAGGCTGTTTCAGTGGACTCAATTATAAATAAAAAAGCTAAAACCCTTCTTATTAAATGCGACTCAAAATTTAATCCTTCCCGATTAAAAGAAATCTTAAAGACCCACACTCCTGGAAGTTGTGAAATCCAGCTAAATTACGAAACCGATATTAATTTCACTAAACTAAAACTAGGTGATGATTGGACCGTCAGCCCAACAAAAGAACTAAGAGCAGATCTTACAGAGGAGCTTGGCTCTAAAAATTTCCAATTTATCAGCAGTTAATATCTAATAAGCGTAATTAGCTTTTTAGTTTTACTTATAGAATAATTTAATCATTAGAGGTACTAGGTAGGTGTAATTATGGATTTTCTTGATTTTGAGAAGCCAATTGTTGAATTAGAAAAGCAGATAGATGATCTGAGACACAGTGCGTCGAGTGAAGATGACTTACTCGATATTAATGATGAAATAAAACGCTTAGAGGAGAAGTCAATCAAGCTTACTAAAAAAATATTTGGTGATCTAAATGAATGGCAAATAACCCAATTGGCGAGACATCCTCTGCGACCTAAATCATTAGAAGTTATAGAATCAATAACACAAGATTTTCAGGAATTGCATGGAGATAGAATGTTTGCAGACGATGCTTCAATCATCACTGGGTTAGGAAAAATTGATCAAACTTCAGTGATGATTATTGCTCAAGAGAAGGGATTGAATACAAAAGAAAAAATGCAAAGAAACTTTGGCATGCCTAAACCTGAAGGATACAGAAAAGCAATGAGAATCATGCGATTGGCTGAAAAATTTTCCCTTCCAATTATCACGATCATAGATACTCCTGGAGCTTTCCCAGGAATCGGCGCTGAAGAGCGAGGACAGAGCGAGGCCATAGCTAGAAATTTATTTACTTTGGCATCTTTGAGAGTACCTATTATCAATCTAGTGATTGGAGAAGGCGGATCAGGTGGGGCTCTAGCAATTGGCATGGGAGATGAACTCATGATGCTTCAATATTCAATATATTCTGTTATTTCCCCAGAAGCTTGCTCCACAATACTTTGGAGAAATCCTGATGAAACCCAAGCTGCTGCAGAAGCTATGGGTATTTCGTCCTCTAGATTACAACAGCTAGGGCTTATTGATACAATCATCGAGGAACCTCTTGGCGGTTTCCACAGGAACCCAACAGAAACATGTCATCAGATCAAAAAGCATCTTCTAGAGTCTTTGTCTGAATTAAAGAATCGTGACATTGAGGATCTTCTCCTACGAAGAAGAAAAAAATATAAGGCCATTGGCCAATTCAATGAAATCTAGTTCTTATGAACTTTAATGACAATTTGAATGAGCTTATAGCCAAAGAGATTTCTTCATTGGGCGCAACTAAATTTGCTATAGCATTAAGCGGTGGAAGAGATTCAATGGTTCTTTTGGATGTGATAACAAAAGCCAAACGATCCACGGATGAAGTCAGAGCAATACATATCAATCATAACTTAGAGAAAAACTCTCAACAGTGGATTGATTTTGTTAGGGATAGCTGTGAAAAATATAAAATACCATTAATTACCAAATCGGTTCATCCTCAACAACAAGGTTTTGGTATTGAAGCTGAAGCTCGGACCCAGAGATATAATGCATTCAAAGAGCTGATCCTAGAGAACGAATATCTTTTAACAGGTCATCACCTTGATGATCAGATGGAAACAATACTATTCAGACTATTTAGGGGTACAGGACTAGATGGGTTGAGATCCATCAGGAGAGAAATGAAGTTTGGACAGGGTTATCTTTATCGACCATTGATCAATGTTCCCAGAGAAATCATTGAGAAATATGCAAAAATAAATAATATCAAATGGATTGAGGACCACAGTAACAACAATCTTGATTTCGACAGAAATTTTTTGAGGAAGAAAGTTGTCCCGAGGATAAAGAAGCGATGGCCTTCAGCCCATATTACAATTTCAAGACTTTCCCAATTAGCAGAAAATAATCAAAGACTTCTGCATGAAATAGCGCTCGAAGATATTACTGAACTAGAAAGGCAGGATGTTCTCGATTTAGAAATCCTATCAAACAAATCTCGCCTTAGAGTGAACAATATTTTTAGATTTTTGATTCATAAAAACAATATGGATATGCCTAGTTATAAGGTCTTGGAATCAGGAATCGAGGCACTCTTAACAGCAAAATCAAACTCTCCTAGTATGAATTGGAACGGTTGTTCAATTAAAAAGTACAAGAACGCACTCTATTTTATTAAGTCAGATCCTGAACCGCATAATAACCAACCTTTTGAAATGAGATGGCATATTGATGAAACAATTAATTTAGGAGGAAGGAGAGGATCCATAAGAGCGAAATTTATAAAAGGTCAAGGCATAGCATTAAACAAATGCCAAAAGAGTCTAGCTATCAAATATCGCAAAGGTGGCGAGCAAATAAAACCTTCGGGTCATAGAATTACAAAATCTTTAAAAAATCTTTTTCAAGAAAATAATGTACTGCCCTGGGTACGAGATGAGATTCCTTTGGTTTATTTTGATGAAGATCTTATATCTGTTGGGGATCTTTGGTTTAATCAAGACTTTAAAGCAAAAGAGCAAGAAGATGGGTTTCTTATTTCTTGGGACAAGCAGATGGATGTCATCCACAATTCGTGATTGTTAGATAAGCGATAATCTGATAACTTGAAATACCGGGATAACAATTTTTACATTTCCCGAAGTTTTGTAGAATCTCCCAAACTATTTAAATTTGAAAACGAAAGGTGAAATATCCGGGTATGTCTAGTTTTATTTTTGTAACTGGTGGGGTCGTTTCGGCTCTTGGTAAAGGGGTCACTTCAGCTTCCTTAGGAGCCATACTTGAAGCCAGAGGCCTTAAAATCGGAATGATGAAGCTAGACCCATATCTCAATGTGGATCCTGGGACCATGAGTCCTTATCAGCACGGGGAAGTTTTTGTCACGGAGGATGGAACCGAAACGGATCTCGATTTAGGCCATTACGAGAGGTTCGTGAATACCATTACGAGCAAACACAGTAATTTTACTGCTGGGAAAGTCTATGAGAACGTGATTGCCAAGGAGAGAAGAGGAGATTACCTAGGGGCAACAGTACAAGTCATTCCACACGTTACCGACGAAATTAAGCAAAGCATCAAGGATGGTTCGAAAGGATATGATGTGACCATAGTTGAAATCGGAGGAACAGTCGGAGATATAGAGTCATTGCCCTTTATTGAAGCTATAAGGCAAATGGGGATAGAAAAAGAGGGTTATGAGGTAGCTTATGTTCATTTAACATTGGTTCCATATATAAGAGCATCAGATGAAATTAAAACAAAACCAACTCAGCATTCAGTAAGGGAATTAAGAGCAATTGGCATCCAACCTGATGCCTTAGTATGTCGTTCTGAACTGCCGTTACCCAAAGAACATTTTGACAAAATTGCTTTATTCACCAATGTTAATAAAAAGGCTGTAATTTCTGCCCATGATGCAGAAGACATCTATCAAATTCCTCTTATTCTGAAAGAACAGGGCTTGGATGACATTATTATAGAAAAATTGAATTTGAATGCCCCTGAAGCTGATCTTTCAGACTGGCAAAACGTGCTTGAAGCAAAGAGGAACTCTAAAGACAGCGTTAAGATTGGAATGGTAGGTAAATACGTAGATTTTAAAGATTCATATATTTCTTTGAGTGAAGCTTTGAGACATGCAGGATTTAGAGCGTCTTCAAATGTTGAAATTGTTTATGTGGAATCTGAAGAAATACAAAAAAATGGAACTACGGAATTAGATCAATTAGATGCAATATTAATACCGGGAGGTTTTGGTGACAGAGGTATTGAAGGGATGATTCAGTCAATAGAATTTGCAAGATTAAATAAAGTGCCTTTTTTAGGAATCTGTCTTGGTATGCAAGCAGCAGTGATTGAATACACCAGAAATGTACTGGGTTTAATTGATGCAAACAGCACTGAGTTTAACTCAACAACAAAGGCCCCCGTGATCGCCCTAATTACTGAATGGCTCAACGGTGATGGTTCACTCGAAAATAGAGATGAAGACTCAGATTTAGGCGGCACCATGAGATTAGGTGCGCAAGAGTGTCTACTTCAAGAAGGTACTCTAGCTAGATCTGTGTATAACAAAGATACAGTTTTTGAACGACATAGACACCGTTATGAATTTAATAGCAATTACCGAAGTCGGCTAGAAGAAAAGGAGTTGATTTTCTCTGGGTTTTCAAAAGATGGTCTTGCTGAGATGATTGAAATCAAAGATCATCCATGGTTTGTCGGTTGTCAATTTCATCCTGAATTTACCTCTTCTCCATTAAATGGACATCCTTTATTTCAATCTTTTGTGCAAGCTGCTGTAGAATATTCAAAAAAATAATACATATATGGCTGTTAAAATTGGAAATATAGAAGTCTCAAATGAGTCACCTTTGTTGCTCATTGCTGGCACTTGTGTGATTGAAAGCGAATCTCTAGCTCAACAAGTTGCTGGAGAAATCAAAGAGATTACCGAAAATTTTGGGGTGCCCTATGTCTTTAAATCATCTTTTGATAAAGCAAATAGAACTTCTATAGATAGTTATCGAGGACCGGGATTAGAACAAGGCTTAAAGATTTTAGAAGGTGTAAAACAAACGATAGGCGTACCTGTTTTAACTGATGTTCACGAAGACACTCCATTAGAGGAAGTTTCATCCGTTGTTGATATTCTGCAAACACCTGCTTTTTTGTGTCGACAAACTAATTTCATATTAAAGGTCGCCGCACAAAATATTCCTGTGAATATAAAAAAAGGACAATTCTTATCCCCCTGGGATATGGAAAATGTTGTAAAAAAAGCAAAATCAAAGGGTAATGAAAACATTTTGGTCTGTGAAAGGGGTTATAGTTTTGGCTACAACAATTTAGTTTCAGACATGAGATCTTTGGTGATTATGAAAGAAACACAGTGCCCCGTTATTTTTGATGCTACACATTCTCTCCAGTTGCCAGGTGGAAAGGGCACCTCATCAGATGGACAAAGAGAGTATATAAATCCACTAGCTCGTGCTGCAACTGCAGTTGGTATTGCCGGGGTATTTATCGAGACACACCCCGATCCTGAGAAGGCTCTAAGTGACGGACCAAATTCATTGCCACTGAATGAATTAAAACCTTTGATGGAAAAGTTAGTAAAAATTGACAACTTAGTTAAAACATAAAGAACTACAGAGAAAATAGATTTATCAATGGGAAAGATCAGCTCAATTCATGCCATCCAAATATTAGACTCTAGAGGTCATCCAACTGTTGAAGCTGTTGTTGAGCTTGATAATGGGATTACCGGTAGAGCCTCTGTTCCATCTGGAGCATCGACAGGATCCAGAGAAGCAGTTGAATTAAGAGATGGAGACCAAGCCAGATACCTAGGAAAAGGAGTGCAAAAAGCCGTTAATAATATCAATACTGAAATACAAAATGCTCTTTTAGGTCAACCTATAGATGATCAAGCCGCAATAGACCAATGCATGATTGAGCTTGATGGAACTGAGAACAGGTCTAGGCTCGGAGCTAATGCTGTCTTGGCAGTGTCTCTGGCTTCTGCTCACGCCTCTGCTGCTAATGATAATAAAGCATTGTTTCAGCATTTTTCAGACGATCAATACACTTTCCCAGTGCCGATGATGAATATTCTAAATGGCGGGGAACACGCCGATAATAATATTGATATTCAGGAATTTATGATTTTACCGGTTAGATTTAACCTCTTTAGTGAAGCCTTGAGAGCGGGGGTTGAGATTTTTCATTCACTTAAATCTGTACTTCAATCCAAAGGCTTAAAAACTGATGTAGGAGACGAAGGCGGGTTTGCTCCAAATCTACCCAGCAACGAACTTGCATTGGAGACTATTATCGAGGCAATTGACAATGTTGGTCTAACTGCCGGTCAAGATGTTTATCTAGGTTTAGATGTAGCCAGTAGCGAGTTTTATAAAGATGGAAATTATCATTTAAGCTCAGAAAATAAAATATTTGATTCAACTCAGTTTGCCGATTATTTAAAAGACTTGGTATCTAATTACCCCATCATCTCTATCGAAGATGGTTTGGCTGAGAACGACTGGGACGGTTGGGAAGACCTTACGAATAAAATAGGTAATCACTGTCAACTTGTCGGTGATGACTTATTTGTTACCAATCAAACAATACTTCAGAAAGGAATTGATTCAGGGATAGCTAATTCAATACTGATTAAACCAAACCAAATTGGTACCTTGACAGAAACATTTGCTGCTATTGAACTCGCGGTTTCTAATAACTATACCGCTGTAATTTCTCATCGCTCAGGTGAAACTGCTGATAGCACTATTGCCGACCTTTCAATCCATAAGGATATCTCTCAAATTAAAACTGGTTCACTTTGTCGTACTGACAGGGTTGAGAAATATAATCAACTATTAAGAATTGAGTCAATCTTAGGAGATCAGTCAAGATACTTAGGTGTGGAAGCGTTTAAACCGATCCTTGATTTATAAATGTGATGAGAATTGCCACTCTTATCTTAATTATTATATTTATACTATTACAAATTGATATTTGGCTTAAGGAGGACGGCAAGAAACGAACTGAGGAATTAACTCAAATGATCAATATTCAGCAAGAAGCAAATAAAGAAATGATGATTAAAAACAGTGAACTAGAGCAGGAAATCAACGATTTAAAGAATGGAACGGAAGCACTCGAAGAGAAAGCAAGAACAGACATGGGAATGATCAAAGAGGGCGAGGAACTTTACCTGATTGCTAAATAATAACCAGTAATTAAAATGAAAATTCTTTTATCTAACGACGATGGATATTATTCAAAAGGACTGACAGGGTTAGCAGAATCACTTGAGCAGTTTGCTTCTGTTACTGTTGTAGCACCTGAAAACAATTGCAGTGGTTCCAGCAGTTCATTGACACTGAAGAATCCTCTTAGAATAAGAAAATATAAAGACAATGCTTATTACGTTAATGGAACTCCCAGTGATTGTGTTTTTCTAGCTTTAACTAAAATTTTAAATGAAACACCCGATGTTTTAATTAGCGGCATCAACCACGGAGCCAACTTGGGTGATGATGTGCTTTACTCAGGAACGGTTGGAGCAGCGATGGGAGGACGATTTTCTGGAATACCTTGTTTGGCCGTCTCAATTACTAATCTAAAACCAAATCATATGGATACAGCCATAGAGATAACGTCAAAGTTAGTTCGTGATCATTTAAGAAAGTTAAAGAATCAAACGGTCCTAAATATTAATGTTCCTGATATCCCAAAGGAAGACATTAAAGGTTATTCGATAACGCAACTGGGAAGAAGAGCAATGCCTGATCCTTCTAACGGTAATATGGATGCTTATGGTGATGAAATCCATTGGATCGGCCCACCACCTCCAGCAGAAGATAATCAACAAGGGACTGATTTCGATGCAATAATGAACAATTTAGTGTCGATAACGCCGTTGACAACTGACCTTACAGATGTATCACAAATTAACGGTCTTCAAAATTGGATCGATGAGTTTTAAGGAATGAAAAATTTTTTTTCATCGTTATTAGAATACGTTCTTAATCAGGCTGCAAAACCTGCAGCACTTTATTTCTTGTTCGTTTGGAGTTTTATTGAAGCTTGGTTCATTATCCCAATTCCGCCTGATGTAATTTTAGCGCCAATGACATTGGCTAAGCCTCATAAGGCATTTTTCTACGCTAACATAACGACCATTGCTTCAGTTGTAGGAGGATCTTTGGGATTCTTAATAGGTTTACTTGCAATTGACTACGCTATGGGGGTAATGAATACCTTCAATTTAATAGGCTATTACAATCAAGCAGTTGAATTATTTTCCATTTGGGGTTCAGCCATCATTCTAATCGCAGGTTTTACGCTGATTCCTTTTAAAGTGTTTACCGTCATGGCGGGAGCAATGAAAATGAATTTCTTTGTGTTTTTGATTGCTGCGACCATTTCAAGAGGTGCTCGATTTTACTTAGTATCCTACGCTGCTAAAATTGGTGGCGAGAAAGGAATGGATAGTATCGTTAGAAATATTGATAAGATAGGCTATTTAATCATTATCTTGTTTGTTCTTTACTTGTTATTTAAATCTTAATTACTGATGTTAACTAAAATATTAATCTTTTTTGCTGCTTTGCTAATTCTTTACTTATTGATCTCGAGATTACCCAAAGATTAGTTTCCCATTATCAACATAGCCATAGGAGATCGATATTCTGCGGTAAGCACATTAAAGGTACGACAAGCGCTGACTGTATCCATTACTTCTACACCAATTCCCTGTTTAAGTAATTCGGTGAGTACCGAATTTTGTGGAAAGATTTGTGTATCTCCAGTGCCCAACAAGACCAATTCAGAATTATATTTTATGGCTACAGAGAAGTCATCAATAGTAAAATCAACAACTGCTGAATGCTCCCATGATTCTATAGCTTCATTGTTAAGAATGATAAAGCTGTTGGTGAACCATTTGCCTTTAAATTTAACTTTATTCGGGCCTCTAGCTTCTATTAATGAGTTATTTAGTTCATTCATATACAATCATTTATAATTACAAACAGCCTAAAAAATATACATATATATATACTCAACCACAAATTATGTCTTTTAACCTTGACCTTATAAAATTCCATGAACTCAATACCAGCATGGAGAATGGCAAACGATTTTACAAAACCCCCACTGGTGAATTCTATCCGTCTGTGACCACTGTTACCGGTATTTTATCCAAGAAAAGTATATTAGCTTGGCGACAAAGAATCGGTGAAAAGAAAGCAGATGAAATTACTAAAGCAGCAACCATGAGAGGTAATGAGGTTCACAAATTAGCTGAACTGTATTTAAAAAATGAATTGTTTTCACAGACCAGTCTTTTTGATGAGCCAAAAAGTAATACCTATAAGATGTTTGAAGCTTTATCTGAGGTGTTAGATCAAAACATAGGGATTGTAAGAGCTATTGAGGCACCTTTGTATAGTGATCACTTAAAAGTGGGGGGGAGAGTTGATTTAGTTGCTGAATGGAATAATGAGCTAGCTGTTATTGATTTCAAGACCAGTGCTAAACCAAAAAAGGAACAATGGATAGATAATTATTTTATGCAATCCTCTGCGTATGCTCAGATGTTTGAAGAGTTGACAGAAATCACTATTAATAAAATCGTTATTGCTGTGGCATTAGAGAATTTAGGAACTCAAATTTTTATTAAAAACCCTAAAGACTATATTCAGCAGTTCATAGATTTAAGAAGAACATATGACATAATAAACGATGACTCAAGAGATCAGTATGGATGAGATTCAGATAAAATCATTATTAACAGAGCTAAATCATCGGTTTAGCTCACTTCGGGGGTATCTTTGACTATGAGAATAAAAGTTCCCGACTTGATTCGATTCTAGAATCATTAAATGATCCTGAGGTTTGGAATGATCGAGAGCTGTCCCAAAAACTAAATAAAGAACGTTCTTCTTTAGAGAAAACACTCAATCAAGTTCAGTCGATCTCTGATCGTCTTCAAGATGCAGAAGTCTTGTTTGATTTAGCTGTGAATGAAAATGATGAAAGCACCTTCAAAGAATTAATCGGAGAATTAGAACTCTGTAATAACGATATTAGTCAACTGGAAATTCAGAGGATGTTTTCAGGCGAAATGGACACATCGAATGCGTTTCTTGATATCCAAGCAGGATCGGGAGGTACTGAGGCTCAAGATTGGGCAAACATGTTATTAAGAATGTATTTGCGTTGGTGCGAGTCCAATGGTTTCAAGGCTGATTTGATTGAAACATCTCCAGGAGAAGTTGCTGGGATAAAAAGCGCAACCATCCATATTACAGGGGATTTTGCTTTTGGATGGTTAAGAACTGAAACTGGTGTACATCGCTTGGTTAGAAAATCACCTTTTGATTCAGGCAATAGGAGGCACACTTCTTTTGCAGCGGTGTTTGTCTCCCCTGAAATTGAAGATAACTTTGAAATTGATTTGGATCCCAGTGATTTACGTATTGACGTTTACAGGGCCAGTGGAGCAGGCGGTCAACATGTCAATACCACCGAATCAGCAGTAAGAATAACCCATCTTCCCAGTGGAACGGTGGTGCAATGTCAGAATGATAGATCACAACATAAGAACAAAGCCACTGCGATGAAACAAATGAGAGCGAGGCTTTTTGAATTGGAACATCAAAAACGATTAGATAAAGCTCAAGCAGTAGAGGACACAAAAGCTGATATTGGTTGGGGAAGTCAAATAAGATCTTATGTCTTAGACCAATCCAGAGTTAAAGATCTAAGAACGCAAATTGAATCCAGTAATCCAGAAGCTATACTGGACGGTAATATAAATAAATTCCTGGAAGCGAGTCTCAAGGAAGACATCTAATAAATAACTAATGTCAGAAAAAAAAGAAGATCAGAATAAGCTCATTGCGGAAAGACGCTCTAAACTCAGTTCTCTTAGAGAGTCGGGGTTTAATTTTCCTAAACCTATTCCTATTGATAGTTTTAGCATTGAGTTAAATGAGCAATACAAAGGATCCAATAAAGAAGAACTTGAAAAACTCAATAAAGAGGTAGCAGTGGCCGGAAGAATGATGGCTAAGCGGATCATGGGTAAATCTAGTTTTTCTAAAATTAAAG
>CAZVRH010000019.1:0-20884 GCA_964629335.1 uncultured Woeseia sp. | reverse complement strand
TTGTATGATTTATCTGGCATCACCGGCGGATTTGGTGATGGTGCGACAACTGCCAGTGGACCTAGGGTAGTGTCTATTGCCTTGGCTGATAAAAGAGTGATAGGGATTAGAGCTAGTTATAAGTTCTAACTAGCGGTTCCCCCCCACGAAGAAAGGGACAAGCATTCCTCCATAGCTTGTCCCTTTTTAGTTGCCTACAGCAAAAATACCGAGTACCTGAGTATCAAACGAAACATAACCCTGATCTAAATCGATCCTCAAATCTTGACCACCTGGGACTTTGATTATTGGTTCATATTCCTGTGATAAGTCATTAAAAATATAAACTTTTATTTGCTCAGAATCAGTTACTTTGGTTGTATCAAAGGGCAGTGTGATTGTAGCTGGTGAGTTGAATAATGTTCTATAAGGTCCAAAGTAGACTGCATCTGAAATCGCATTCACTAATGTGGGCATGTTTTCATTAGGTTTACTTTTACCCTGTAAGCCAATCATTGCATTGAAATCAAACCAGGCACTGATTAAATGATCATGATAATCAGTAAATTCATTGAAGGGTCTTACAGCGTTCTTATCTGTATTGGGGTCCCTTGAGTTTTGGTGCCTAAAGCTTGTTCGGTAGCTATAAGATTCTGGTTGCCCAGGGTGTGCATCTTTTCTTACAAAAAGTTTGGCACCTTTTAGTCGGCCTTGTCTTACCTCAATCGTTCCTCCATCTAGATAACTCACAGGACCACGAGCTAAAATTTCAATATCTAAATTAGGAAGCACGCCAAATTGCTCAATACCGCCCCTGATTCTATGAGCGTAACCAATGTTGAATTCCTCCTTAACTTCATCAAAGGCTTCCATCAGTATGATCTTTGTGTAACCTTTGGGGCAGTCCAGACCGCGATCCAGTATTTGCGATAATGACCCATCTGAGTTGTAGATTTCGCACCAAGAAATGTCAAAAATTCCTTTGTTCATTTCCTCTATAGAATTCAGTGGTAGGTTATTGAGCTCCCTGATTTTTAGGGAAGTATCTTGCCCATTGTAATACCAGTGTGAAGGAACAATGATAATGTTTTTTCGTTGTTCCCTCTTAATGGCTTGTTCGATTTGATCTCGAATTGTTTCAAAGCGGAGTTTGTCGTCGGGATGACCAAAAATAGGACTGGGGAATCTTGAATAACCATAGAGGCTGTTGGTCCGGCTATCGTTACCTCCAATTCCATCGCGTCTATTAAAGTTGATATTCCACCGACCGCCGTTTTCCTGACTGTAATACGTCTCTACGTATCGTTTAAAACTAAGGTAATTATTGAAAGCATTTTCATGATAAACCTCTTTGATCCATGGGTGAGGTGCACCAAGAGGTCCCTCTGGGTTTCTACCTGGCCAAGGCAATCCATAGGTTGCATAAATTAGTGAGATCTCTTCATCGTCGGAAAATTCTTCTAAATACCGTTCCATGTTATGGATCAGCATCAAGTTGTATTCTGGAGTACGCCCAACTTGTCTAATTTGCTTAAGATCCACACGATTTGATAATCCAGAGTTGCAAAGCTTATAAGCGACTTTATTTCTTGTCATGAAATGGTTTGCATAGAAATTATGATCGGTTGTTTCTCGAGTCAGCAGCATATTTTTAAATCCACCCCATCTTGCCATTGCCCACGCCACATCATCGTGCCTTGCTGAATACCCGGAATTTTTTTCATACATTCCAAACCTTATCTTAACTTCATCACCGAAATATTCCTGCATGAAATCAGTGAGATAGTGCTCCATATAATCGGTCATAGGGTGCATACCTCTTGATTCCTTTTCAGCACCCAACAGCATATTTATTCGTCGATAAAAAGCCACATCTTGTTCTCTGACATCTTGGATACCGTTGGGAGCCATGATTTTGTAATAGTTGGGCAACGGATCCATACCATTTCTTGGGTCAACGGTTAAGATATTTCTTCTTCCGTAGCCATCGCCTGAGCCTGTAATCTTTATTTTTTCATATTTATCAGCAGATTCTTTAG
This sequence comes from uncultured Woeseia sp., assembly GCA_964629335.1. Classification (GTDB taxonomy): domain Bacteria; phylum Pseudomonadota; class Gammaproteobacteria; order Steroidobacterales; family UBA11654; genus CACPJA01. Next base: position 18,866 of record CAZVRH010000019.1, on the reverse strand, counting down.
AGAGCGTGACCGACTCATCTAAAACGTTGATGTAGAGATTGTTGTCGAAATCAAAACGATACATGCCATAGTTGTCATAATATTGCTCGAAATCCTCAGTTAAAAAAGAACTTACATGGGGATAACTGCCCATAGAAGAACGATAGGGATAATCACCCACAAAATTTTCTGTGCAGGCTTGGTTGGCGCTCGTAGCCTGAATACCAATTCTGCTTCGTTGAGCTATGCCCTGGTAATAACTGTCTGAGAATCCTTCAGGTTGCCCCCAGTCAGTTACGATGACGGCCACTTTATCTGTATTAATTACTCTAAAGCCAAATACAGCTATAAGCCAAAGACCGGCGAATAAGAGAAGAATCTTTCCTGATTTGAGCATATCAATTTTCCAACCTTAGATTGTAGATAAAGTTTTTTTTAAAACCATTTCTCCATCGTGAAGAATAATTCTCCATTTTTTATCTCTTTTTACAAATACATCAGCGATGAAAATTAAATGGATAATGCTTTCAATTGTTTTGACTATCTGACTTCTTGATCTTTACTGAACAGAGAAAAGGAGTTTATAATCCTTAATAGTTTTTTTGATAACTCAAATCATAGAGAGAATTCAATGAGTCAGTCATATATAAGTTTAAATTTTTTGCCTAAAGGTAAATTTAGGATCGATTTGGTCGAAGGGGTTACTAAAACTAATTTCTTTTCTATTTGTTATGGAGCTCTCACCACCATCGGTTTACTAACTTTTATCTCTTACGCCACCACCTATGTGCTTATTGAAAATCTTGATTATCAACGTGATCAAATAGGAACCATTGTCGGCGATCTGCAGGTTGTTGCAGAAATTGCTTTATTGATGGTCTTTCTTCCTGTTGGACTCATTGCTGACAAGATTGGTAGGCGGCAGGTCTATTCTTTTGGTATGGCGGCAATGGGCCTATCATATTTTCTCTATCCTCTGGCGACGGGAATTGGTGAGTTGACGATCTATAGAATTATCTATGCCATCGGTATGGGCGCTGCTACTGGGATGCTAGGAACTGTTACCGCGGATTATCCGCAAAATCGCACGCGTGGAAAAATGATTGCTGTCACTGGCATATTGAATGCAACAGGAGTGATTATTGTTTCTTTAGTTTTTGCTCGCTTGCCAGAGAACTTTGCACAAATGGGTTACGATCAAGTCACCGCCGGAATGTATGCGATGTGGGTTGTTGCGGGCATGTGCTTAACTACCTCCGTAGTTGTTGCCTTTGGCTTACAAAAAGGGACCCCCACAGAAGAACAAAAAAAGATACCTTACCTAACGCAACTTAAATCTGGGCTTGAGGAAAGCAAGAACCCCAGAATATTGTTGGCCTATGCAGCTGCTTTTGTAGCCAGAAGTGATTTAGTGATTCTTGGTACCTTTTTGGTGCTTTGGGGGGTTGCAGCAGGGACTGACATGGGCATGACAACATCAGAAGCCACAAAAGCAGCAAGACTGGTGTTTGTTACAGCCTCCACCTCTGCTCTGATTGCTTCGCCCATTATTGGCTATTTAATCGATAAAGTTGATCGTATTATTGCGGTCAGTTTTTGTATGGCTTTAGCTGCAGCAGGTTATTTATCGATGTTCTTTGTAGGTAATGTGCTTGATCCAGCTTATAGACCCCTCTTCATGCTTCTCGGTGTTGGCCAGCAATGCGCTTTTTTTGCTGCCACCACTCTATTGGGACAGGAGGCTCCACCAATGAAACGAGGAGCTATTGTTGCTGTTTTTAATCTAGCAGGGGCGTTTGGGATTCTAATTTCTACGGGAATAGGCGGAAGAATTTTTGATGCGATTGATCCTTCAGCGCCATTTATATTTATAGGCGTTTGTAATATCGTTGTTGGTTTATTTGCTGTCTATGTTAATAAAGTAGCGCCAACGCCTATTCAGCCCAATCAGGCTTAGTCAGCATTCGGATAAAACCAATCAGGCCCCACACATTCTTTTGTTAACTCAATAGAGTAACTTCTCTCAGAATTTGGGAAGTCCTCATTAATATCAGCACCTGCAAAATCATTCCTGGATGTCATGGTGCAATTAATCCCATCACTATCGGAATCCAGCCAGGCGTATACCACCAAACCTGAATTACCCTCAGAAGAGTATAAAAAGGTGTGTTCAAAATTTGGAGATTGACTAGTAAATGAATCTATTTCATATAGAGGATGTTGTTGAAAACCAATCCCAGATTGCGCATGAAAAATAGAGATGTAAAAAGATCTACCTTCAAAATCTTCGGAGGTAATAATGGTCCCGGACACTGTCATTTCTTCACCCATCTTTTCGGGTTCAGAGCACCCAGTTACGACAACAATAAACCAGGTTATTAAGATTAATTGGACAGGTTTTTTAATATTTTGTTTCATGACCAACTATTGTAATAAATTAAGCTCAAGGTGGGTAAAAAATATGTTTATAATTTAGTTATGTCATTTCTTCATCAAACCCCGGTTTCTTTCTTAAAGATTATCCTTATTGGTCTTTTTGTGATCGAATCCTGTTCGGTGATTCCCTCAAATTTTTCTGTTACTGAGCCTCAATACGAAATTAAAACCACAGAAATTCTTTTGAATTTTGAAACACTAAAAAAACAATTGCCTGTCAGAATTTCTTATCCGGTCGGTCAAACGAGATTTCCAGTAATAGTTTTCTCTCATGGCAATGGTTCGAAAGGGGATATGTATAAAGGTTTTACAGATTATTGGGCAAGCCATGGGTATGTGGTGATTCAACCCACTCATGTTGACTCTACCTCGCTCGGTTTTGTCACAAAAAGGGACAATATGAGAGAAATGTATCAGCAGATGTTATTTGTGACTGATAGTCGTAGACAAGATATGAGTTTTATTGTTGATTCTTTGGAGGCAATCGAGCAGCTGGTGCCAGATTTAGAAAATAAACTTGATACCACTAAACTAGTTGCTGCCGGTCATTCAATGGGAGCAGCCACAGCGATGATTGTTGCTGGTGCGACCTTAGTGAACCCAATGGACGGTTATAGGGAAGCTTCTGATGAGACTCGGTTTAAGGTTCTCCTAATGATCAGCGATCCAAGCACAATGGCGCTCATGCCAAAAGATCCTTGGCAAGGAGTAAGGGTGCCCACCCTAATCTCGACAGGAACCAAGGATTTTAGTGATGTGGGCTCAGGTCGAATCAACGCCCCCTTCAAATACGAAATCCCTCGATCTCAGACTCGATCCATGTCGCCTCATCATTACCTTTTAATCGAAGGCGCCGACCACTATTTAGGCGGTCTTATTTGCAGAACCGATGTTCCGGGGCCACCTCAACATGAGGCGTTAAGAATTGCAGCTGCTACCAGCACCACTTTTTTGGATGCTTATGTGAAAAATGATATCAACGCTTGGCGAAGCATGAGATTTGGTGATCTATATCAAGCAACAAAAGGGAAAGCTACACTGGCGCTGAGATAGCTCAATAGATTTTAGGGATTATTCTGTATTTTACTCTATCTAGGTAGGCTGTATATCCGGCTAACTCTAACTCAAGGGTCTGTTCTTCGATTAGTATTCTGGGTATGAAGGCCATCATCAGAATAACAGTCCCTATGGTCGCCATGAAGATACTCCCCATCCATAGCGCCGTTCCTGAAAAGAACAACATAAATCCTGAGTACATGGGGTGTCTGATCATACTGTAGAGACCGGTTTCAATCAGCACCTGATTTCTTTCATCTTGAATGTTGACAACGGACTCAGCAAATTCGTTTTGAATCATAGTCAATAGAATGATGGTGTAACCAATCAGAAAGACAGCCAATCCAATGTATTTCAAAACGGGTCCTGGTGCTTCAAAAATATTCAGGTAAAAAACATCAACACTAATCGTGTTTAATCCTAATGCTATGGCCAAGAGAATTATTGTGGTCGCCATCTTATCTTGTTTGGGTTGTCTTTTAAAATCAGAATTTAATCTGGCTTCCATACTCTTAGGATAGAAGGCACAGATCCAAAATGAGGTTATCAGATTGATAACAAAATAAAATCCTATCCAATAGATGGCATCGAGCCAATATCCAGTCGGGGCAGGTAATAATAAAAATAATCCAAACAGAGCAACTTGGAAAATGATGCCAATGAATGTTTTTAAATACAGCACTCTTACTCTAGAACATCAGCATCGATTAAAACTGCGATAAATAAAGCAGGTTCATCACCATTGTTGATCCATGCATGATTGGTTCCTCTTTGCACCACCACATCGAAAGGTTTTAATTGAACCTCATCATCGTCCAACAGGAGCGTGACGTCCCCGTCTAAGAGAATAATGTAATCGATGGTTTTAGTTTTATGCATTGTCGGATGTCGAGTGGTATCCACTCGTTCATGCTCAGCTCCAATACTTTTAAAGGCTTGTGCAGCCAGATCTTCAAGCAGATCTGCAGGGATACCTTCCGGTGCTGGATTAATTTTAAAATATCTGAATTTTGAACCCCCAGGACTTGGGGATAAAACTATATCGGTATCGGTCCTATCAACACCATCCGTGCTGTCAATTGGACCTCCATCTGTATTCCAAATTTCAAATAATCCTCCCACTTCTTCGCCAACCGATTTTAATGGCGGCCCGTCGATCTTGATAACTGATTTTCCGTCTTCATTGTGCCCAGTAATTATTCGTCGCATCTTTTTCTCCTTATGGCGCGCCCGGAGAGATTCGAACTCCCGACCTTGTGGTTCGTAGCCACACGCTCTATCCAGCTGAGCTACGGGCGCACTTTAATAATTATAATTAAAAGTTGTCTTTACGCTTTCTTATTTCAGAAAAAGTCTCAACATCAGACGACTGCATCATATCCAGGTGAGCTTTAATATCACTGTCATCGGCTCTCAAAAACGGATTCGTTTCTTTTTCTAGGCCAACAGTTGTTGGAACTGTTGGTTGATTATCTTTACGTAGATTATCCACAGTTATTTTTCGTTCTAATAAAGCTTTGTTATTTGGGTCAACCGTAATTGCAAAGTCGGCGTTTGCTTGAGTGTATTCGTGAGCACAATAAAGCTTCGTTTCATCTGACCATCCTTTAATGATATTTAGAGAGGTCCACATTTGTGACGGTGTGCCTTCAAATAATCTTCCACACCCCATAGCAAATAAAGTATCACCAACAAAGGCAATGTTTTGTTTTTGAAAATGGTAAACCATATGACCTAGAGTATGACCGGGAGTATGAAATGCCTTCACATTATGTTCGCCAAATTCAAACTCTTCTTGATGTTGGATGCATTGATCAATTCCAGGAATTCTCGATTGATCTGCTTCTGGACCCATAATATGGCAACCCGTTAAATTTTTTAATTCGACGTTGCCTCCCGCATGATCATAATGATGATGAGTATTTATAATGTGAGTTAAAGTCCAGTTTTTTTTCCGTAGAGCTTCTTGGATAGCCGTGACCTCTGGAGTGTCAATTGTTGCCGTTATTTTGTGGACTGGGTCATGAATCAAAAAGCCATAGTTATCACTCAAACACGGAAACATATAGGTTTCTAATGAGTTGGATGAGTTCATAGCAAGTATTTTTACTCTTTGAGTCTCGGCATTAATTCAACTAAATTACACGGTTTAGTCCTGGAATCTAACTGGTCTTTGATCAGGAATTCCCAGCCGTCTTTACAGGCTCCTGGTGAGCCAGGCAGACAAAAGATAAAAGTACCATTGGCCACTCCTGCAAATGCTCTAGATTGCAGTGTAGAGGTTTTTATATTTTGATATGAAAGGCTTCTGAACATTTCACCAAAACCGTCAATAATCTTATCAAGAAGAGGTTCGACTGCTTCTGGGGTTCCGTCATGACCGGTAATTCCTGTTCCTCCAGTGGTTATCACTGCTTGGACTGAATCCTTGACTATCCAATCAGAGAGGATCGACCTAATCTGGTAACGATCATCCTTGCAAATTTTGCGATCCACTAAGGCGTGTCCAAAGTCTTCAAGTGCTTGGACTAAAAGATCACCTGAATTATCATTCTCCAATGTTCTTCTATCAGAGATGGTTAATATTGCTATCGAAACTGGAGTGAATTCACCCGATTTTTTTTCTGCATCTTTCATAACTACACCTATATGATGAATCAAATCATAACTAGATTACAAGCTGAAAGAGACCTAAAATATGGTGTATGATATAGCGAGAATTTGATGGAGTTAATTTATGTCGGATCAATTACCTAAGCTGGATGCTTTTTGGATGCCTTATACAGGCAATCGGTTTTTCAAGAAGAATCCTAAAATATTTAAAAAAGCTCGTGGTATGTTTTATACCTCTCATGATGATCAAGAGATTTTGGATGGAGTTTCAGGCTTATGGTGTTGTAATGCAGGACACTGTCATCCCAGGATTGTAGAGGCAGTTCAAAAGCAAGCAGAGACGCTAGATTATGCAATCGCTTTTCAGCACGGGCATCCAAAGGTTTTTGAACTGGCGAATAAAATAGTAAATATTGCGCCGAAAGAATTGACTCATGCTTTTTTTACTAATTCTGGTTCCGAGGCAGTTGATACGGCGTTAAAAATTGCTTTGGCTTACCATCGGTCAAGAGGAGAAGGGCACCGAACTCGATTGATTGGCAGGGAAAAAGGTTACCATGGAGTAGGTTTTGGCGGAATTTCTGTGGGTGGAATATCACCCAATCGTAAAATGTTTGGATCAATGTTACCGGGTGTTGATCACTTGAAGCACACTCATAACCTTGAACATAATGCTTTCTCAGTTGGGCAACCTCAATGGGGCGGGCATCTCGCTGATGAACTGACAGAAATTTTAGCTTTACATGATCCATCGACCGTAGCGGCAGTCATAATGGAACCCATTGCCGGTTCTGGAGGTGTCTTAATTCCTCCCGTTGGTTATCTTAATCGGATCAGGGAGATATGTAATGAGCATGGAATTCTAATGATACTGGACGAGGTTATTACTGGATTTGGTAGAACCGGTAAAAGCTTTGGGTCTGAATCATTTAATGTCACACCAGACATCATGACGATTGCCAAAGGGATGACCAGTGGCATGGTCCCCATGGGCGGGGTCTTGGTTAAGCAAGAGATATACGACACATTTATGACCGGTCCAGAAGAAAATATCGAGTTTTTTCATGGTTACACGTACTCTGGTCATCCGTTGGCAGCAGCAGCAGGCGTTGCCACTTTAGAGGTTTATGAGGAAGAAGGTTTATTTGAACGTGCCAGTGAATTAGCTCCAATTTTTGAACAAGAATTACAAACTATTAAAGGCTCTCAATACGTAATCGATATTCGTAATTTTGGGATGTTGGGTGCAATAGAATTACAGCCCATTGAAGGCAAGCCAACTGTAAGAGCTTTAAATGTCTATAAGGAATGTTACTCGAGAGGCGTCCTGGTAAGGACAACGGGAGACACCGTGGCCTTATGTCCGTCGTTAATTGCTTCTAAAGATCAAGTCAGTACTGTGGTGCAAACGGTTAAAGAATCCATAGCCGCTATTGACTGAACAAGTTAGAGATATATATGCAATCTAAAGTTATCGAACACTGGATTAATGGCTCACTTGAACCATCAACCTCGAATCGTTATGGTGATATTTTCAACCCTGCAACAGGTGAGATTATTTCAAAATTGCCTATGGGTAATAAGGCAGATCTGGATAAGGCCGTTGAAGCTGCTGAAGCTGCATACACTTCCTGGTCTAAAACCTCGATAACTAAACGAGCACAAATCATGTTTAGATTTAAAGAACTCCTTGAGAGTCATCGCGAGGAGTTGACAGAATTGATTACCTTAGAACATGGCAAAGTTTTGAGTGATGCGGCAGGCTCGCTGCAAAGAGGTATTGAGGTTGTCGACTTTGCTTGCGGCATCCCGCACCTATTGAAAGGAGAATTTAGTGAGCAAGTTGGAACCGGTATCGACTGCTACTCCATCCGCCAACCAATAGGCGTTTGTTCCGGAGTAACCCCGTTTAATTTTCCAGCTATGGTTCCAATGTGGATGTTTCCAATCGCTATTGTTTGTGGCAATAGTTTTATTCTTAAGCCGTCTGAGAAGGATCCGTCTTGTGCTATGAAATTAGCTGAACTGATGCAGAAAGCAGGATTACCAAAGGGGGTGATGAACGTTCTGCATGGCGATAAAGAAATAGTGGACGCTATCCTGGAACACCGGTCAATTAAGACCTTTAGTTTTGTTGGCTCAACCCCGGTTGCAAAATATGTGAACACTAAAGCATCTGAGCAGGGAAAGAGGGTTCAAGCTTTAGGTGGCGCAAAAAATCACGCCATCGTTTTAGCCGACGCAGATATTGAGCAAACAGCTAATTCAATAATCGGAGCAGCCTACGGTTCAGCTGGAGAAAGATGTATGGCAATTTCAGCAGTGGTTGCAGTTGAAAAAATAGCTGATCCCCTGAGAGATAGCCTGCTTAAGAAAGCACAACAATTAAAGATTGGGCCTGGTCAAATTTCTAAAAATGATATGGGTCCACTGATAACTGCTGAACATAAGCAAAAAGTAATGAGCTATATCCAAGAAGGCAAAGATTCAGGCGCGGATCTTCTGCTTGATGGAAGAGATCATCCTGTAACCAGTGATAGCGAAGGATTCTTCTTAGGCCCGACGTTATTCGATAATGTGCAAAACGACATGTCTATTTACCTCGATGAAATCTTTGGTCCAGTCTTGGTCATGTTAAGAGTAAAAAATCTCTCAGAAGCAATTGACTTGGCAAATGAACATCAATTTGGCAATGGGGTGGCACTCTTTACTTCAAACGGCTCAGCAGCTAGAGAATTTGTAAGCTCAGTTCAGGTCGGTATGGTGGGTATTAACGTCGCCATACCAGTGCCTCTTTCATTTTATACCTTTGGTGGCTGGAAAGATTCAATCTACGGTTCTTCTAACATTTACGGTATGGAGGGGGTTCGTTTTTATACAAGAACTAAAACAGTGACCACACGATGGCCTGATATGAATGAAGATCAAGACTTAAATTTGGCTATGCCAACAATCGAATAGGAGAATACCATGCTGATCGGTGTACCTAAGGAAATAAAGCCTGATGAATACAGAATCGGCTTAACTCCAGAAAGTGTGCTTAGGCTAACTGAAGCAAGTCACGAGGTCATGATTTTGTCACAAGCAGGGCATGGCGTTGGTAAGACGGATGATGAATATATAGAGTCAGGTGCAACCATTGTGCAAACTCGGGAAGAGATATTTGATCAAGCAGAGATGATTGTTAAGGTTAAGGAGCCTCAATTAGATGAATGCGCTTTACTCAGAAAGGATCAAATACTTTTTACTTATCTGCATTTAGCCCCTGATCCAGATCAAATTGAAGCCCTTATATCATCAGGCTCAAGAGCAATTGCTTATGAATCAGTGAAGGCAAGTGATGATTCATACCCGCTCCTTACCCCCATGAGCGAAGTTGCCGGCAGAATGTCTGTACAAGCTGGGGCAAGCTGCCTCGAAAAAGCAAAAGGTGGCAAAGGTTTATTAATGGGAGGAGTCACTGGAGTTCAGCCGGCTAATGTTGTGGTTATCGGTGGTGGCGTAGTTGGTATTAATGCCATAGAGATAGCAATTGGAATGCAAGCCAATGTTACAGTTCTCGATAAGTCAGCGTCCAGATTGGATTATTTAGAATCAGTTTTTGGTGATCGCCTAAACGCTGTGGTTGCCAATGATGAAAATAATAAAGCTTTTATTGAGTCTGCTGATCTTGTAATTGGAGCGGTATTAATTCCAGGTGCTTCTGCGCCAAAAATTATTACCAGAGACATGATTAAAGCGATGGAACCAGGCTCTGTGATTGTTGATGTTGCCATAGACCAAGGGGGATGTTGTGAAACCAGTCGTCCAACCACTCATTCTGAGCCAACCTATGTTGAGGAAGACGTTATTCATTATTGTGTTGCTAATATGCCTGGAGCAGTGCCGCTGACATCAACCTACGCTCTGAATAAGGCCACTCTACCTTATGTACTAAGTCTAGCGAATAATGGCTTTAAAGACGCGCTCAGGCAGGATGAAGGATTTTGTGAAGGGTTGAGTGTTAGCAATGGGAATGTAACCATAGCTGCTGTGGCAGAAGAGCACGGTTACGATTATTGTTCACCCTTGGATTTGATCAATCAAGATTAAAACAGAAATGACAGCAGTTTCTCATTTACCACCGATTAAGGATCAGCTAGGAAGAGTCATTAAGGACCTCAGAATTTCAGTTATGGATCGGTGTAATTTCAGATGTGTCTATTGTATGCCTGAAGATAAATTTCATCCTGGGTTTAAATTTCTGCCCTCAAAAGAACGTCTTAACTTTGATGAAATGCTCCGATTGGTGAACATCTTTACAAAACTTGGTGTGCATAAAATTAGAATCACAGGCGGTGAACCTCTCCTAAGAGTTAACCTCTCAGAATTTATTGGTGATTTATCTACCCTGGATCGGATCAATGACATTGCGCTAACCACCAACGGTGTCTTATTGAAAAAATACGCCCACGAGTTAAAAGCCTCTGGACTTAATAGGATAACGGTAAGCTTGGATTCGATAGATCCTGATGAATTTAGATTGATGACCGGCGACAGAGGGAAACTTGAAAGAGTGCTTGAAGGGATCAGTGAAGCTCAAGCAGCAGGTTTTGAGAGTATTAAAATAAATGCAGTTATCAAGAGGGGCGTTAATGACAAAAGCATTCTAAAAATGGTCGATTACTTTAAAGATCAGCCGGTAATTTTGAGATTTATTGAATATATGGATGTAGGCAATATCAATCAATGGCAACAAAAAGAAACTGTTCCGAGTTCAGAAATCATAAAGTTAATCTCCAGCAAATGGCCACTGACTCCGATCATGGAAAATTATGAGGGCGAGGTAGCTTCAAGATATATTTTTGATGATTTTGGTACGGAAATAGGTTTTATCTCCTCAGTTACTAAACCGTTTTGTGGTGGATGCACGAGGGCACGTTTGTCCTCTGATGGAAAATTATATAATTGTCTATTTGCTTCCACTGGATCAGATATAAAATCTTGGATCAGATCAGGAGTTGAGGATCATGAGATTGAAGACAGGCTAATTTCTATTTGGCGCTCAAGAGATAACCGTTACAGCGAATTAAGATACCTCAATCAAACCGATGCAGACGAGGAGAAAGTAGAAATGTATTACATCGGTGGGTAATAGCAATAGAACACATAATAGAAAAATTTAGAAATACATCATGGATGACCAGGAAAAACAAAAACTATTAGGCATAAACAAACCGCCGAGTTTGGATTCAATGAACTTTCGAAGTGTGGATTTTGATTCATCAAGAGAAATAGCAGTTCTCGAGTTTGAAGCGATACCAGAATTCTGTCATTCAGAATCTCAAATAGTTCAAGGCGGTTTCGTTACCGGAATGATGGATGCCTCTATGGCCCTTCTATTAATTGGTGTACTCGATTTTAAATTCAATCCAGTGTCTCTAGATATCAATGTAAGTTTTTTAGAGCCTGCCCATCCAGGACTTCTTTTTGCCAAGGCAAAAATTCTTCGACTAGGAAAGAGTATTGCCTATATGTCTAGTACATTGACTCAAGATGGAACACTGGTTGCGACATCAACATCCACGGTAAAACTTATACCAATCAATAAAAAAGCACTTTGATCATTGCTTAGAAATTAGAGGTTAGGAATCTGTCGCCAAGATGGTTTTCTTTGGGCTGTTGGTTTTAGTCACAAGTCGGGCGCCAACTCCAATAATAATCAGCGATAAAAATGGCTCAAACGGCCAGAACGGAAGCCACAATTCCAGTTGCGCAGTCCATTGAGAGGCAGTCAGCAAGGACGTAATAAGATCTCGCCAATAGAGTCCAGACGCTGAGACCAAGAGACCAAATATAATCACCAGATATCCCACCAACTTAAATTCAATTGGTGTTTTATGCTCCGGTTGAATCTTTTTTGCTTGCTCATGTCTTAATTTGCCCCAAGCTATAATTCTTAGAGAAAATGCCGTGAAACCCATCCAATAATATATATAGTCAATCAACAATGGGTTCCCGTAGTAGTAAAGACTCCACCAATAGACACTGAAGGGGTAAGCCCATAAAAAATAAATTCCACAGGTGTGCAACAATCTCCATTGTTTGGGTGTTAGGTATTTACGACCAAAGTTAAAAGATGTCAGAACCATAGCAGGAAGAAAAATATAACCAATGCTTCCTTCGATTTCATCACGGAAAAAGTACACCTCAGAATAGTAATATTCATGAAAAAAATAGGACATTATAAATATGAATAGACCTTGCCAAGCCATAGCCACTGCAAAACACAAACCAATGTATTTTCTATTACGCATTAACCAGTTTGAGAATAATCCAGGAACCAGTACTTGGATCGACGACGTGGCTATCACCACATAGATAAGCGGCACTGCCCATCGAACTGAAAACCCAATCATTTCTGAAACTCCAGCCCCAGTAGACATATCAATTCTTAACAAGTTAATGATCACCAAGATCGAGATCGGTGCAGAAATGAGCCAGAACAGGTTCCATTTATTAAGTGCCTTATTTTTTAACACTGTTTTCAGCTCAATACCCATGGTTCTATCGTATACGATGCCTATATTTCATGGTAGTATTTTTTTATGCTGGATTCCTTGAAAATAAAGGCTATTAAAACAATTAAAATCATTATTGCATTCACGCCATTGTTGTTATCTATCTATCTATTATTTTGGATTGAGTCCAACGGAATATGGACTAGCGATACAGCACACCGGGGCAAGATGTCAGTATTAACATTGGTTGCGGGTATGGGTCTATCGTTCCTAATGCAGTCGTATTTTATGAAATCAAAAAAGAAGTAAGTGCTCTAGTTAACTGTTATGTTTGACGAATAAATTACTTTCCATTTCTCTTTTGATTGTTGTTTCCGGCCCGTGCCCTGTGATTACATTTGTGGCTTCATCGAGGGAATAAATTTTTTTCTGGATTGAATCTTTAAGCATCTTAAAGTCTCCGCCTGGCAGATCTGTTCTGCCAACAGATCCTTGAAATAAAGTGTCACCAGCCACCAGAAGCTTAGCCGACTCAAAATGGAAACTAACTGATCCAGGAGTGTGACCAGGGGTGTGGAGACAAACCCCTGAGCAGTGATCTAAACCCTGCTGGTCTTCAATATTAAAATCTGGGGGAGGGGTTGGTTTGAAGTCAATGTTAAAATAACTGCACTGCATTTCTAGACTGTCCCATAAAAATCGGTCTGACTCGTTTAGGAAAATGGGAGCGCCAGTTTTTTCTTTGATTTCAGCTGAAGCTAAAAAGTGATCAAAATGAGCATGGGTGTGATAAATGGCTTCGATAGATAAGTTCATATCATTTATCGTCTGCATAATCAGCTTTGCGTCACCGCCTGGGTCGATGAGGTAACCTTTTCCAGTTTCAGAATTACCAATGATAGTGCAATTGCATTGTAGCGGGCCAACTGGGAATGATTTATAGTCAATTGTCATCTTTTATGATCTCCTCCTGCCATCCCTGACAACATTAGCAAAACTTAGGCAATTATACTATGATGAGAACCAGGTAAGGGGCGGCTGAAACGCCTGAGATTCTTAAGAAAACCCTTAGAACCTGACCCATATAATAATGGCGGAGGAATACCATGACCGGCTTGATGTTTCGATTCTTTTCAGTCCTATTAATCTTGACAGCATCACTCTTCTCAATCCCTGTAACCGCAGACACTATTGAGGAAATTATAGTTAAAGCCAACTACAGAGAAACTCTAGTTGAAGAAAATGACGGAAGTCTTTTATTGATTGAAGAACAACAATTAAAAGATCTGCCAATGAAACATTTTGAAGAACTGACTTTTCTTGTGCCTAATCTTAATATGGCAGTTAGTGATGGCAGGCCACGATACTTTCAAATAAGAGGCATTGGAGAACGATCAGGGTATGAAGGCACACCGAATAGTTCTGTAGGATTCATAATTGATGATATTGATTTCTCCGGTCAAGGTGGGGTTGCTAGTAGTTTTGACATGGAACAAGTTGAGGTACATCGCGGACCTCAGGGCTCTAGAATGGGTGCGAATGCTCTAGCTGGCATGATCTACATGCGATCTAAAGAACCGTCTGACTCCTTCGAAGGATTATCTGAATTAACCTTGGGAAGCGATGGTATACGAAATATCGGCTTAGCTTTTGGCGGTCCTTTCGAGGGTAACACAGCCATTAAATATAGAGTGTCATTGCGACAAGATGAGACCGACGGCTTTAGAAGGAATCTATACCTTAATCGGGATGACACCACAGGCAAAGAAGAACTTACAGGACGCTTTAAGCTCAACTGGCAATTAAGTGAAATGACCGATCTGAGTTTTCTTTTACTCAACTCTGATTTTGATGCCTCATCGGATACTTGGAACATCGATGGCAGTTTGAACACACTATCTGATAAGCCAGGATTAGATTCTCAAGACACCAGAGCTTATGGCTTAAAGATCAATCATCAAGCCACAAATGCTATTGTTCAAAGCTTAACCAGTGCCACTAATTCCGACGTTACAGTCAGTTATGATGCTGATTGGGGTAATCCTGACTCCAACAGTCCTTATACTTATGATTTCTTTTCTGAAACACAGCGTTCAAGGCGATCTTTTAATCAGGAATTCAGAGTACTGTCTGAACCTCTAGATAATACATTGGATCATGATTTTGCCTGGGTGATTGGTGCTTTTTATTTAAAGTTGAATGAGCGCAATGATATTAGAGATCTCGGCACTTATATCGATCCATTCAGTCCTTGGCCTCCCTATTTTAAAGATGTGTCTGCCACCAGAAATTATGCCTCAGAGAACAAGGCTATTTTTGGGAGTTTTGATTATTCGCTCTCCTCATCCATGAGACTGAGTTTTGGCTTGCGATGGGAGGACTGGGAGGCCGATTATGCGGACACATTTGGCGAGTCTTTCACACCGAACAACCAGATGTTTGGCGGCAAGATATCTCTAATCAATCAATGGGATCAGAGCACTAATTTTTATGCAAGCATTGGCAGGGGTTTTAAATCAGGAGGGTTCAATTTAGGCACGGGTTTATCGATTGAGTCATTCAGCGATACCCTTATCTATGAGCCGGAATACTTATGGAATTATGAGATTGGAATCAATCATCAATTCTCAGAGTCTAACACGGGGATTGATATGGTAATTTTTTATTCTGATCGAAAGGATCAACAGGTTATGGCTTCAACCCAAGTAGATCCTGGCGATCCCAATACCTTTACTTTTTTGACACAGAACGCTGCCAGCGGGAAGAATTATGGTCTTGAGGTATCTCTTAAATCAAATCTGAATGATCAACTCAGTATGTTTGCATCCGTTGGCCTGTTAAGAACAAAAGTTACAGAACACGGGTCTAATATTACTCTGGAAGGTAGGGACCAAGCTCATGCACCCAGAGCCTCCTATGCAATGGGCATGAAATGGTTGGTCACTGATGACATCTATTTAAGTATGGACATTAATGGCAAGAGTAGCTTTTATTATTCTGATTCTCATAATAATAAATCATCCGCATACACACTCGGAAATATAGTTCTCGGTTATCAACGAAATCAATGGCAATACGAATTTTGGGTCAGAAATGTTTTTGATGAATATTTTTCACTCCGTGGATTCTATTTTGGGAATGTTCCTCCTGATTTTCCTGCCACCTTATTTGAACGTCAGGGTGACCCAAGGCACATGGGGTTAGTTGTCAGATATAAGTTTTGATACATAGAGAGTTAATTAAAGAGAATATAGAGCTATAATAAGCCTCCATAGCATGTATCAATCAGTCGAAAATATTTCCATTGAGAGACGTTTTGTTAATTTGAGCTCTCGACAAGTTCATTATCGAATTTCTGGCTCCGGACCACTACTGGTTCTTTTGCATCAAAGCCCCACTTCTTCGGCTGAGATGGCCTCAGTGATTGAGCAATTTAGCGATGAATTTACCGTCATTGCTCCAGATACTCCAGGGTTTGGGTTATCTGATTTTATTGATGGCATTAAACCAGACATAACTGAATACGCCGAAGCTTTGAAAGAATTTCTGGATGCATTGACAATAGATAACGCTTGTTTTTATGGCTTTCATACGGGAGCAATTATAGCCACAGAGTTGGCTCGTTTGTACCCGGATCTATGCAATGTGGTTGTTGTCAATGGTTTAGTGGTTCTTGAACCTGCAGAGGAAGAGGAGATATTAGCTCACTACACTCAATGGTTTACGCCAAACCCTGAAGGCGCTCAAATGCCTTGGATTTGGTCAAGGATAAGAGATCAGCTGATTTTTTTTCCTTGGTTTAAAAAAGAAGCGAGTAGCAGGATGGCACTTGATCTTCCACCGCCGGAATTTTTACAGCCCTATGTATTAGATTTGCTTCGCTCCAATGCAGAGTCTCAAACGGCTTATCAAGCGGCTTTTTTATACCCTTCCAGAGATCGAATAAAGCAGTTGAAAATTCCTACCTATCTGATCAATTATGAGGGAGATCCGATAGCTGACCACCCTAAACGACTTGATGATCTCCCAGAAAATGTTGTGATTGAGCTTCTGTCTGACCCCAATGCTGTGGAACAAAGATCAAGAGATATATTCAAAGAACACTCTTCAAATAATGAAGAGATCAATATTTCATCTTCCATGGGTCTAGAATCAGGAAAGCAAGGGTTTGTTCAGACAACCTATGGTCCCCTTTATTATTGCTCGGAGGGCGAGAGCAAAGACAATATAGTCTTGGTGTTACACGATCTTGGTGAATCATCTAAAAGTTCATGCAGATATTCTCAAAGTCTTATCAACAATTCATTGAAGTTAATGATTGATCTTCCTGGCCATGGGGAGACAGGACCTAGTCATTTAAGTAATTATTCTCCGCAGTCAATCGCTAGGATGATACGGGAAGCCTTAAAAAACCTGGGAGTAGAGCGAATTAGTATACTCTCTGTTGGTGGTGCTTTGCCGATAGCTTTGCGACTTGCTGACAACAGAGAATTAACAATTGATCGCTTGGTTGCGTTGGATCCATGGTTTTTGAATGATCAAGAGAAAGAACAGTTCATGGAGCGTTATATTCCTGATATAGGACCGACTCAATATGGCGATCATCTTATCAAAGCATGGTATTTTGCCCGCGATAGTGAACTTTATTTCCCTTGGTATGAGCCGAAACATTCTCGAGCACTTAAACGGCCACCAGTCATAGATTCTGAGTTCATTCATAACAAATCAATTGAGGTCTTAAAGGGCGGAGAACGATTGAAGCTAGTGACAAAAGATTTGTTAGGTTATGATCTAGAAGAAGATTTAATGAACCTGTCAATGGATTTGACGGTTCTAACGTGGCAAGGCAATTTAAGAGATATTTATGCCGAAAGAATTGCAAGCAAAAACAGTAGAGTTACCCTTAAATCCCTTCCTCAAAATAGAGACGAGTGGACAATAGAGATCTAGGTGCAGATATGTCTGATGGAGAAAAGAATTTAATTAATGCGCTTAAGGCAGCTATCGGAAAAGATTATATTTTAATAGACCAAGAGTCTCTTTCTTTTTATTCGATGGACGTTTATCGATCAATAGAGACTCCAATTGCTATTATTCAACCTGGGTCTTTAGAGGAACTCCAAGAAGCAGTAAGAATCTCTACCGGACTAGATATAGCAGTCATTACCCGAGGAGGTGGTGCCTCATACACAGACGCTTATCTACCGTCTACTTCAAAATCGGTCGTTATTGACACTTCTAGATTGAATAAGATTATTGAAATCAATGAAGAGGATATGTTTATTACTGTTGAACCTGGGGTCACTTGGGCAGAGATGGCTACAGCATTGTCTGAGAAAAATTTGAGAACACCTTTTTGGGGACCTTTTTCAGGGCTGAAAGCTACAGTTGGCGGTTCAACATCACAAAACAGTGTAAGCATGGGAACCAGCAGATACGGTGGATCTCCTGAATCGATACTTTGCTACAACATAGTTTTAGCGAATGGAGAGGTACTCAAAACGGGTTCTTCTGCAATGGAGAAGAGCTCCCCATTTTTTAGACACTATGGTCCCGATCTAACCGGTTTATTTTCTGGTGATGCTGGGTCCTTGGGCATCAAGGCCAGTATTACTCTTCGTTTAATTAAATTACCAAGTCATAGCTTAACCTGTTCTTTTGGTTTTAAGAATTATGACGACATGAGTCAAGCGATGGCTGCAGCGGCAAGAGAAGAGTCTGTATCGAGCAATTGGGGTTTGGATCCAAAATTACAGCAAGGACAACTTGGAAGCACTTCGATTAGAGACGCTTTTAAAGCCGCTTTTGCGGTTCTAAGAACAGCACGCAATCCTTTTGAAGCAATTCTTCAGTTGGGTAAGATGGCAATTGCAGGCAAGCGATTCTTAACCGGTTTTGACTATTCAGCTCATTTCGTCGTTGAAGGCCACTCAACCACTGAAGTTAAAAGTAAATTGGCACAAACCAGAAAAGCGGTTTCTCCTTTTGGAACAGAAATAGCGAACACTATCCCAACAGTTCTAGGAGCGATGCCTTTCATGCCTCTTTATCCAATTTTAGGACCTCAAGGAGAGAGATGGGTTCCAATGCATGGCTTGTTGTCTTTTTCAAAAATGCAGGAGATGCATCAACGATTAATGGATCTTTACAGAGAAAAGAAAGGTGAAATGGAAGAATGTTCAGTGTATGCAGGCGCAATGTATATGACGTATTCCACACACAGTTTTCTCTATGAGGTGGCTTTATATTGGGAAGACGACAGAACTATTTATCATAAATTAT
>CAZVRH010000018.1:0-20946 GCA_964629335.1 uncultured Woeseia sp. | reverse complement strand
GTAATGACACGACGATAACTATGGCTGCTCAATCTGGAAATTTCCAATTGAATGTCATGCTACCTCTTATTGGTTTTAATTTAATTCAATCAATCTCAATATTAAGCAATGCATGCAACGCCCTTGCGGATAAAGCTATCAGAGATTTTACGGTGAATTATGAAAATATCGAGTCGGTTGTCAGCCACAATCCAATTCTAGCAACAGCTCTTAATGAGAGCATTGGTTACGAGACAGGCGCCAAAATTGTAAAGAAAGCTTATCAAGAAAAGCGATCGATAATTGACGTTGCTTTAGAAGAAACAGATCTTGATGAAAAAACATTAAAAGATATTCTGGACCCACTCAAACTTACTCAAAATCAATAAGATCTCTCTGTCCGATGTTGAATAAGATAAGAGAGAGCTTTCAACATACACGACCTTCTGATGATCCTGTCAAGGAGGTAATGGATCGACTGCCAAAGCATATAGTTACAGGTTACTTGAACAATATAAATTTAAAACATGCAGGAGTTCTGCTTGGTCTCCAAGAGTTGGATTCAGGGATAAATATAATTTTCACTAAACGGACGTCTAAACTTAAGAATCATGCCGGAGAGATTAGTTTTCCAGGAGGTTCTTTTGATGAATCAAGTGACACTAATATTACAGAGACTGCAATAAGGGAAGCTGATGAAGAAATAGGTTTGGCACAGAGTTCTTCTGAGGTCCTAGGTTTTGTCCCGCCGCAGATCAGTTTAGGAACTGGGTTCATAGTCACCCCCGTGATTGCTTGGATAGATCATGATTTTTTACCTATTGCCAATCAAGATGAAGTGGAGGAAATTTTTCAGGTGCCCTTGGACTTTTTTTTAGACACAAGAAATCTTGAGCACCAATATAGGATTTATGATCAGATAAAATGGTCAGTTTATAGCTACAAATACCAAGAATATTATATTTGGGGCCTCACAGCTCAAATTATGAGAAAGTTTTGTAGCTTAATTTAATACGAGGAGATCACATTGGAAAAATTACATCAAATAACATCAAAGCTTAGAGACCCTGAAAAAGGGTGCCCTTGGGATCAAGAACAAACATTCGAGTCAATAGCACACTGCACCATAGAAGAGGCTTATGAGGTCGTTGAAGCAATAGAGAATCAGGATTACGAATCATTTAAAAATGAGTTAGGGGATCTCTTATTTCAAGTGGCATTTCATTCAAGTATGGCTGAAGAAATGAATCTATTTAGTTTTGATGATGTGGTTGATTCCATTTCTAAAAAATTAGTGCAACGACATCCTCATGTCTTCTCAGATCAATCAATAACAGATTCTAAGACGCAAACGGACCATTGGGAAAAAATTAAAATTGAAGAAAGAAAGCAAAAAATGGATATCACCAGTGTTCTGGATGACATTGGCTTGAATCAACCGGCTTTAAATAGAGCTTACAAAATTGGTAAGAGGGCTCGTTCTGTTGGATTTGATTGGAGTGATGTCAGTGGAGTAATTAAAAAAATCGAAGAAGAAGTTGAAGAACTTAAAGAAGCTATCAAAACAGACAATAAAAATCATATCGAAGAAGAGGCTGGGGATTTGTTATTTAGTGTAGTTAGCCTCTCAAGACACACATCGGTTGACCCAGAAACCGCATTGAGGAAAGCCAATAGAAAATTTGACCGACGGTTCAGATCGATGGAGAAACTGTTGAAAGGGTCTAATAAGGAGTTTTCAAATATGACCCTCGAGGAACTAAATGAATTATGGAACAGAGTAAAGAAAGCAGAACAGATGAATGAGTCAGAGACTTAAAAACCTTAAAAATTACGCAAATCGACTAAGCAATAAACCCGGCGTTTACTGCATGATGAACTCAAAAGAAGTTGTAATTTATGTCGGCAAGGCAAAGAATTTAAAAAACAGGGTCAGCAGTTACTTTACCTCCGTTAATTCAAAGGATAAAAAAGAGGCCATATTGAAAGACACCTCATCAATCTCTGTTACCCTAACCAGGACTGAACGCGAGGCTTTAATCCTTGAAAATACTTTAATCAAGACACATCGTCCTCGATTCAATGTTTTACTAAAAGATGGGAAAAGTTATCCATACATTGAGGTAAATAGTAATCATCAATTTCCAAAATTTTCTTTCCATCGTGGTAAAAAGAATTTAAAAGAAGCTCAGTATTTTGGGCCTTATCCAAATGTAAATGCGGTCAGAAATACCTTGAGTCAGTTACAAAAGATTTTTTTATTAAGGAATTGTGAGGAGTCATTTTTTAAGAACCGATCTAGACCGTGTTTACAATTTCAAATAAAAAGATGCTCGGCTCCTTGTGTTGATATGGTTTCAGAGGAGGAATATCAATTTAATGTCGATCAGGCACTTGATTATTTGAAAGGCAATGATCAGTCTATTATTGAAAAGTTTATTGAGAAAATGAACGATGCTTCGTCCGAGCAAGATTATGAAAAAGCAGCCTTTTATAGAGATCAAATCAGCTCATTAAAGGTTATCCAATCCCACCAATTCGTCGATGGTATAAACCCCGTTGATGCTGATGTTATAGCACTTAGTGAGTCTTCAGGGATCTTTTGTATCTCTGTGCTCTTTATTAGAAAAGGACAAACTCTAGGGAATCGTTCCTTTTTTCCTGAAAGGACAAAAATGGCTCATCCTGAAGAGGTTTTGGAATCATTTTTAATGCAGTATTATTCTGAGCACCAAGTTCCTAGAGAAATATTGATTAACATTAAATTGACAAACATTAAACTTCTTACAGAAACTATCAGTAGTCAATCTATTAATAAGGTGAAGATAAAGCATCGTGTCAAATCTTATCGGAGAAAATGGATTGAGATTGCCGCATCGAATTCATCCGAATCATTAAAATCAAAATTAGCATCTAAAGCTTCGATACAATCACAATTATTTCAACTCACTGAGATGATTAATTATGAAACACAGATACAGCACATTGAGTGTTTTGATGTCAGCCATATGATGGGCGATAAATGTGTTGCCTCATGTGTGTCATTTAATCGAGACGGCTTTGATAAAAAAGGTTATAGACGATTTAATATTAGTGGGATAAAAAAAGGAGATGATTATGCCGCTATGTCACAAACTCTCATCCGACACTACTCAAGGAGCATAAAAGAATCAAAACCTTTACCGGATATAGTTGTTGTTGACGGAGGGAAAGGTCAAGTTAATATTGCTGATGATGTCCTTAAAGGTTTAGGAATTATTGGAGTCCCTGTTATAGGGATAGCTAAAGGCCCTCGACGTCAGTCGAATGAAGATCGGATATTCATGAATAATAAAAACAACCCACTGACAGCAGCTAAAAACTCAACGGCAAAATTTTTAATCCAGTCAATACGTGATGAAGCACATCGATTTGCGATCACGGGTCATCGTAATAAAAAGAGAAAGCGATTACTGGCTTCTGATATAGAGTCCATTAAGGGTATTGGACCCAATAAAAAAAGAGACTTATTAAACCAATTTGGCGGTATTCAGGAGATTAAACGTGCTTCAGTGGAGGATTTATTGACGGTTCGGGGTATAAACGACAATCTCGCTAAAAAAATTTACAAACACTTTAATGCTAATTAATTATTTTTCAAAATAAACATTATAATTAATGTATGAAAGCAACGCTTAATTTTGCAAACCTCTTAACACTATTTCGGATAGCGAGCATCCCCTTGATTGCAACTTTATTCTTTTCAACCATTGATAATGCTAGACCCCTTGCGGCAGTTGTTTTTATTCTCGCGGCATTGACTGACTGGTTTGATGGATGGGTTGCTAGAGAATACGATTTATCTTCAAGGTTTGGAGCGTTTCTTGATCCGGTCGCAGATAAGTTAGTGGTATCAGTTGCTTTAATTTTAATCGTGCAAAGCGATCCATCATTAATCAACGCTTTGATTGCCTCAATAATTATCGGTCGTGAAATTACGATCTCAGCGCTTCGTGAGTGGATGGCAGAACTTGGTGAACGTCATCATGTTTCTGTGACTGGGTTTGCTAAGCTTAAAACGATTCTTCAGATGGTGGGACTGTCCTGTATGTTATACAGTAAACCTATTTTTAACATTGATGTGTATTTTCTGGGAACCTTTTGTCTGCTGGGCTCAGTTGTGCTTACTCTGTGGACCATGTTTATTTATCTGATCAAGGCCTGGCCAATAATATCTAAGGGTGAAGACTTATGAAAAATAAATTTCTATTATCGATCATTTTAATACTCACCACTACTTCTTGCGGAATGAACAATGAGGATGATGATTTTAATCAGATCCTTGATGAAGAGTGGAAGAGAGGCATACAGGAGAACCCGGTTTATGCTTCATACATGGGGGATAAATCAGCCAATCAAGATTGGCCAGATATTTCTGAAACCGCTGTTAGAGAGAGACAGAAAAAAACTCGAGAAGTACTGGATAAAATTAGATCAATCAATCCTCAAAAATTATCTAAGGAAAACCAACTGAACTACAGGCTATTTCTATACAATTATGAGAGATCTGTGGACTCCCAAAAATTTGATAGCCATTTACTAACTTTTGGCCAAAGAGGGGGGATACAATTAGAACACGAGACTGCCGAAGGCCTTAGCTTTAATAGTCTACAAGACTATGAAGACTGGTTAGCTAGATTAGAGAAATTGCCAGACTTAATTGATGCACATATTAATCTCGGGAAACAAGGCATCGAAAGAAAAATTACAGCCCCGAAAATCCTAATGCAACGGGTTGCCAACCAAATACAATTACAATTAGTTGAGAATCCTGAGGACAGCCCGTTTTTTAATGTTTTTTCAGACATCCCCGACAACATAAAAGATCGTGAATCACTCCAAAGGATGGCAAGGACGGTAATCAAGGAAAAGGTTGTCCCAGCTTACGGGAATCTGAATGAATTTTTCACTAAAGAATATTTACCTGCTTCGAGGGATTCTTATGGGGTACTGGATTTACCAAACGGAGCTGAGTGGTATGAGAATCTAGCTAGGTATCACACAACCACCAATTTAACTCCTGATGAAATTCATGAAATTGGTTTGTCTGAAGTTAAAAGAATTCGATCAGAAATGAAAGACGTGATTGATTCTCTAGAGTTTGATGGAAGCTTTGATGATTTTTTAACCTTCTTAAGATCCGATCCTCAATTCTATTATGATACTGAGGAGGAGTTACTCGAGGCTTATTTAGCTACTTCCAAAAGAATAGACCCCGAGATGGTACGTCTTTTTAAAGTTTTACCGAGGACACCTTATGGAATCAAACCCATACCAATAGAATCGGCACCCGATACTACAACCGCTTACTACATGAGACCAGCAGCAGATGGATCAAGAGCTGGTTATTATTATGTCAATCTCTATCGACCTGAGGTCAGACCAAAGTATGAAATCGAAGTATTATCAGTACATGAAGCTGTTCCAGGGCATCATCTACAAATAGCTTTAGCAATGGAACTAGAAGGAATACCGAATTTTAGGAAATATTCAGGATACACTGCTTTTGTCGAGGGCTGGGGTTTGTATAGTGAGAGCCTAGGGTATGATATTGGTCTCTATTCAGATCCGTATTCAAAATTTGGCGCTTTAACTTATGACATGTGGCGCGCAGTTCGTTTGGTAGTAGATACTGGAATGCACTATAAAGGTTGGAGTCGACAAGAGGCGATAGACTTCTTTACTGCTAACGCTGCCAAGACTGAACAAGACATAGTTAATGAGATTGACCGATATCTTATTATGCCCGGTCAAGCACTGGCTTATAAAATTGGTCAATTAAAGATATTAGAATTGAAAAATAGAGCCAAGAAACAGCTTGGCGATGATTTTGATATTAAAGAGTTTCATCATGCCGTCCTTGGTCAGGGAGCTCTTCCTTTAGCTGTTCTGGAGGAAAAAATAGACAGTTATCTTTTAGAGATTAAATAAAGCTTCAAAATTACTTTGAAGCACTAATTTCATTTCTATCGCAGAGTATTGATTAGCCTCCATGGCTTCAATGAAGTTTTCCAAATGACTGGCCGTATAACCAGGGAATTGAGGACCGTCAGAACCGTACACGACCCGATCTATTAGATTTTCTTCTTTAATAATCTTAAGATATTCAGGAAGTACTTCTGAAGCTTTTCTAGCACCTAGAGCTCCCGGTTCAAAATAAACGTTGTCGTATTTCTTCGCCAGTTCTATGCAGGATCTAAGATAGGTTAACTCGATTCGGAAACTATCATAACCAGTGTGACCTAAGATAAATTTAGTGTCTGGGTATTTAACAATGGATGCTTCTAAATACAATGGATCAACATAAGGAGGCTCTAGTCTGGTGTAGGGGTTAGGGCTGGTTCCGGTATGAATATAAATGGGTTTATCAAGTCTTCCAGCAATCTCATATATGCCATCAAAACGCTGGTCATCCAATCTCATTTGTTGATGAGCATGAGCTAGCTTAATACCATAGGCATTGTACTTAACGAGGTCGGATTCCAATTTTTTGAGTTCTTTGTCAGCATTAATGTTCCAATGATCAGTTCTGATGCTATAAAACCCAAACAGTCTTCCAGGTCGATCTTTTATTTGTTCATATAAAAACTCATTGCTAGCAATACCGGTTGTGTCAGGACTGTAGACAGCAAACACACCGGCTCTTCGTATACCTGCGTTATCCATTTGTTTGAGAATACCTTCAGAGGTTAAACCTTGACCCAAAAGGTTACTCATGAGGAATTTAAATGGTTTTGGAACCCGTTCAGAGTATCTTTCTTTATAAGGTTCTGTCAGGGCTTCCCAGGTTCCGGTGTGAAGGTGTAAATCAATTGTATCTATATCAACCCCGTCCACCGTAATTCCATAGGTAACCTCTGAGTCATCTTTCAGGAGATAGTTATAGGCAATTCCACCCAATATAATCAGTACCAGCGTTCTTAAAATAATTTTTTTCATGTTTCTTTAATTCTCCGCTTCTAATGATATGAAATCTTGACTAATTTTGTAATAAATAATGAAAAGCAAACCCATAAACATCAGAAATGTAATTGATGGTTTTATCTCTTGGTGTGCCTGCACCGTGACCAGCTCTCGTCTCAATTCTTATTAAAATAGGATTTTGGCAATTTTGTGCCTCTTGTAACCTAGCTGTGAATTTATAAGAATGGGAGGGAACCACACGATCATCAAGTTCTGAAGTTGTAACTAATGTCGGTGGATAGCATTCGCCCATCTCTATATTGTGATAAGGAGAATATTGCACTAAGGTTTCAAATCCTTGTTTATCTTCCGGCGACCCATAATCGCTTTCCCAAGCCCAACCAATCGTAAATTTATTAAATCGTAACATGTCCATGACCCCGACACCTGGAAGGGCTACACCAAACAAATCCGGTCTTTGAAGCATAGTGGCTCCGACCAAGAGCCCACCGTTTGATCTCCCTTCAATAACAGTTCGCCCCGGTCTTGACAGTTTTTCTCTATGCAGGTATTCAGCTGCAGCAATAAAATCGTCAAAAACATTTTGTTTATTGTCTAACATTCCTTGGCGATGCCATTCTTCACCGTATTCGCCACCACCCCTAAGATTAGGTACTGCAACCACGCCACCCATCTTCATCCAAGCAAGATAACGTTCTCTGAAGTTTGGGAGAATCGAGATATCAAAGCCCCCATAACCGTATAACAGTAAGGGTGTATTATGGTCTAGATTTATATCTTTTTTATACGAGATATGCATTGGGATTAAAGTGCCGTCCTTACTGGGATAGAAAATTTGCTTGGAAAGATAGTCTTTAGGTTTATAGTTAGGAACTTGTTTTTTCCATAAAAGGTTGATTCGGTCATTTCTAGCGTTGTACTGGTAGATTTCATTTGGTTGGATGTAATTGGTAAAGGAAAAATAAAAAACATCAGAATCCTGTGTGGTGGTGATTCCTGAAATAATCCCTTTCTTATCAAAACTTATTTTCTTCATAGAAAAGGTTTTTTTATCGAAAAGAAGAACTTCGCTAGACACGTCCTGTAGATATTGACATAAAATATAGTTATCCAATAGTTCAACACGAGTTAAAGCATCGTTGGTTTCAGCGACCAATGTTTTCCAATTTGTTGGTTGGGGGTTGTTTATATCGATAGAGATGATTTTCCCTTTCGGAGCTTTAAAATCTGTAAAAAATAAGAAGTCTGAACCGATATTTCCAAGAAAGATAAACTGTCCTATTAATTCTGGAATTAGCTCAATGAAAGAATTATTTTCAGTTTTTAAATCCTGATAAAAGACTCTATTTCTTTCGTCAGTGCCTTCGCTAACTGAGAGCAATAAATAACTGCCGTCTTCTGTTACGGTTGTTCCCCAGCCCCATTCAGGCTTATCTGGGCGTTCATATATAAGCTTATCATTGCTCTGAGATTCACCAATGGAATGAAAAAACAGTTTCTGATTGCGGTTCAGTTCTTCGTATTCATCACCTGGTTTAGGCTCAGAATACCTGGAGTAGTAAAAGCCTGAGTTATCTTTAGCCCATTCAGCTCCGCTAAATTTAGACCACTGAACGGTATCGGCTAAATCTTTTTTAGTGTCTATATTTCTAATCTTCCACGTTTTCCAATCTGAGCCTCCATCAGAAATTGAATAGGCAATTAATTCAGCATTTGGACTGATAGACACTGATCCAATCGATACGGTTCCGTCTTTGGATAAAACATTAGGATCTAATAAAAGTGTTTTAATCGAATTAACATCGTTGGAATAAAACAGTTTACTTTGTTGCCATGAGCCATTGTTGTAGTAGCTGAAATACCTAGTTTTTTTTCTAAAAGGAATGGATTGACTTTCTTTGTCGTAAATATTTTCTAATATTTGTTTAAAGTCTTGTTGTTGCTTTACTTGTTTCAGAAAAGATTGGCTAAAGATATTCTGATTCTTAATCCAGAGCTTAGTGTCAGCAGAATCAAGATTTTCTAGATCTCTATAAGGATCTTTAATTAAGTAACCATGGTAATCATCGACCACACCGGACTTTTTTGACACAGGATAATCAATACTGTTTGCTTGACTTGACGAAGGGCAAATAAACAAGGAAATAAAGATTAATAAGGGATAGTATTTAGTCATGGGTGTAAATATTAACCGAATAAAATAATTTTTGATAAATAAAATCTATGGAGCCAATACTTCAAAATCTAGGATTAATTCAAGATGGAAATATTTTACCCGGTTTCATTTTTGGAGTCGTGCACGTGAGTTTAGTGATTTTAGGTTTTTACACTGGATGGAGCATCAATCGACTGTTAAAAAATGTTACCAAAGGATATATAGCAGGGATCATTGGAGCCTCATTGGCTCACGTAATTGCTGATCTCATTGCTGCGATTATAGATCCTACAATGAGGGCAAGAACAGCTGGTATCGTTTTAGGTGGATTATTGCCTCTTTTATTTATCCCCTTGTTGGAAAAATACGTTACAAAGAGCAGGAGCCATATCATGGTTGGAGATCACGAAGATATTGAAAAAGATTTAAAGGATGAACACCATCATTAGATGGACTATAATTGCCCCCTTATAAATAATACGAAGATAATTGAATAAATTGATTTAGGAAAATAATGAGAGATTTAGATATAAAAGCAACCTGCAATATTTTAAACAGCATCATGGAATACGAACTCGCTGGAGTGGTTCGATATACCCATTCTTCAATCATGGTTAGCGGACCCTATAGAATACCTATCGTTGAATTTCTTCAAGCCCAAGCTCAAGAATCACTGATTCATGCAAAAGAGGCAGGAGAATTATTAACAGGTCTAGAAGGTCATCCCAGCCAGCAAATTGCACCGATTGAAGAGACTCATAAACATTCTGTTGACGATATATTAAAAGAAAGTTTAGAGCATGAACTCCAAGCCCTAAATTTATACAAAGAGCTTTTGAGTGTGGTAGAAGGCAAATCTGTTTTTATAGAAGAATATGCTAGAAACAAAATAGGCCAAGAAGAGCAACATTCACTGGAACTGAGAAAAATGTTAAGAGATTACTCAGCCGAATGAAAATTGGATGCTCTTCCATAGTAATTCTCAACTGTTAATTCAGCTATCTTTTGTAAAAACAGCTTATCTGTTGAATTTACCAGTCCATTGTAGTCATAATTGATTCCCACAGGTGATTGATTAAAAACACTCGCAAAAACTGTGCATGCCGCCAAGTAAGTTCCTAGCAAGTCAGGATGTGTAGCGTCAACTTTATGCAGTTTGATATCAGGTCTCTCTTTGTAAGCAGTTTCAAATGCTAAGCCAACAGGAATGACAAGAGTTTGATTGTTATTACCTGATAGGGTGTACATTTTTTCAATGATTCTTATTAGATCAGGGACATAATTTTCATGAGATGCTGTGTAGGCATGAATCATATACAGTGCAGGTTCTATATCGTTTGACCTTATGGTTTCAATATGTTGGCGAGCTACTTTACTGAACTCTTCTCGGTCACGTTTTGTTAACCCTTCACCGCTTCCTCCTTGGAGGATAACCAGATCAAATTTCTCTATGCTGCTAATAGCAAGAGGTTGAATTAATCGTTCTACGTCATGATGTTTTAATCTAGAGCCTCCAATGGTGGCTGATTTAACATTTTCACTGCCGTTATATCCAGGGAATCTTTCATTGGCCATATGTTTGAAGTGATTATGTAGGCTGTCGTTATAATACAAGTAACTGTTACCAATAAATAGAACCCTTTTAGGTGCAGTATTTTTTAAGTGTTTAATCTCGGGTATTGTTTCTCCAAACGCACTAAAGTTGAACAAAAGGATGAAGGTAGGTATGAGTTTTTTCACTGAGTTCTTTTCCTGCTTATTTAGAATAATTTGTTCTAGTTTATTATTTTTTGCTTCATCATCGCTCTCTAAATGCTTCATTAGCAATTTTTGTAACAGGTTGTAAAAGATAATTTAAAACGGTTTTCTCACCGCTCACGATATCTGCTTCTGCAACCATTCCTGGAAGGATTCTTATATTGATTCCTGTGGAGGTAAAAGCATTTTCTTCAACAGCTATTTGACAGATGTACCATATACTGCCGTCTTCCTTTTGAATCGTGTCTGCACCAACCGTTATGACTTTGCCATTTAGAGAACCAAACTTAGAAAAGTCAAAGGCAGTAAGTTTAATAATAGCTTCCTGGCCTGGGAGAACGTAGGCAATGTCTTTGGGGTTAATTTCAACTTCAACAATCAATTCATCATCTATAGGTACTATTTCAAGTAACGGTTCTCCAGGTTGAGCAACCCCACCAGTGGTATTGACCAAGAGCCTATTGACGATCCCGTCAACTGGTGCAATGACAGTTGTTCTCAATAGCCTATCCTCAAGTATTGGAAGCGTTTCTTCTGATTTCATCAATCCTGCTTCCGCGTCTGAGATACGTTGAAGTAACCGGATTAACTCCATCCTAGATTCAACTCCAGAGTTAACAAGCGGTTGAAGTATCTCTAGTTCCTCGTTAAGTAAGTTAAGATTTTTTTCGGCTGCTTTTTTTTCTTTTTTCAAAGCCGATAATTCTGATTCAAACTTTGTACTATCAAACACTATGAGAGGATCTCCTGAAGAAACAGACTTTCCGGTTCTAGTGAGTATTTCTTTGATTATTCCGCCTTCTAGGTTTTGAATAATCTGTATTTTTGAAGAGGCAACCACTCTTCCTTGAGCTTTTGTTACTTCCTCCAATGTTGCAAAATTTGCCCAAACTAAGATCACTATCCAAAATATGCATATTGAATATAGGATTATATTTGCATTTCTAAGTTCTTTTATTTCAGTCATTGTTTTGTCTTAGTTTCATTAAAACTTCATCTTTTTTTCCATCCAATACTATTGATCCATTGGATAAAACAATAATCCGGTCCACCAGTTCCAACATAGATATTTTATGAGTTACCACAATGATTGTTTTGAATAGACCTAAATTAAGGTTCGTCAGGAGATCTTTCTCTGTATTAATATCAAGTGAGGCCGTCGGTTCATCCAATAACAGTACTTCTGGGTTTCCAGCGATAGCTCGAGCTAATGCAATGGATTGCATTTGTCCTCTTGATAAGGATTGACCTTTATCCGAGAGGTTATATTCTAATCCACCTGGAATGGTTTTTAGAAAATTGCTCAGACCGCTCAATTCTATTGAATTC
The DNA here is from genome assembly GCA_964629335.1 of uncultured Woeseia sp. Lineage (GTDB taxonomy): Bacteria > Pseudomonadota > Gammaproteobacteria > Steroidobacterales > UBA11654 > CACPJA01. The sequence continues at coordinate 8,762 of CAZVRH010000018.1, read as the reverse complement.
TGAATAGCGTCGTCTTTTATCCAATCTCTCCCCATAACGATGTTGTCTTTTATGGATCCAGAGAAAAGCTGGAAATCTTGAAGAACCACGGCTAATTTTTCTCTAAAAATATTTTGATCGATTTCATCTATATTAAGATGATTGAAAGTCAAAGACCCTTGTGAAGGCGAGTATATTCCAGAAATAAGTTTTATTAACGTGGTTTTTCCGGAACCGTTTTTGCCCATGATAGCAACTTTTTCTCCTTCCTTAATTTGAATTGTTAACTGATTGATTGAGGGTATGGATGAATTAAGATATGAGAAACTAAGATGCTTCATTTCAAGATTGCCTAGCGTATCAACCTTCATTCCTTCAATCTCGTTCATTTTCTCTGAGATTGTATTCATTAATAGATCTATCTTTTTGTAGGCTGTCTTGGCATGGTTCAATCGACCGAAAAGATTAGCCACTTGAGCTAAAGGTGAGAGTGCTCTAGAAGAGAGGAGGACTGCGGCCACCATGGCACCCATAGAGACTTCTCCTGAATCAATCAAATAAGTTCCATAAAAAATAATTCCGACAAGACTGATCAGTTGAGCGCTTGAAGCCGAGTTTGTTGCAAGTTGGGAAAGAACCTTTGATTTCCTGGATGAGTTTGAACCGTCTTGAACGCTGTCTCTGTATCGATCAATAAATAGAGAAGAGCTGTTGTTGGTTTGAATGGCGTCTAAGCCTCCCAAACTTTCAACCAAAAGACCGTATTTATTTTGATTCATTTCAGAAACAGCTTTGCTGTGTTTTTCAATAAAAGGTTGAACAGCTATACCAATAATTAAAATTATTGGGATGACGGATAATGGGACAATAGCCAGCGGTCCCGAAATAAGATAGATGACTAAAATAAATAAGAACACAAACGGTAAGTCCACCAATAGTGCAATTGTTGCTGAAGCAAAAAATTGTTTTAGAGCATCAAATTCTTTAAAAGTGTTCGCTAGACTGCCCACTGAATTATCAATCATTCCAATTGGTGAGTGAAGGAGCCGATAATAAATATCTTCTCCAACCCCAAGATCTAAATCTTGTCCAGCTAAATCTATGTACCACGATCTCAAGTTTTTTAAAATAAAATCAAATAAAACGACGATTGCCATCCCAAAAGTAAGTGCAAATAGAGAAGAATAGGCGGCATTAGGTATCACTCTGTCATACACCACCATAATAAAGATAGAACTAGCTACAGAAAGGAGATTAATCATGGCCGAGGCTAAGAGCACTCTGGAGTATAAATTCCTATTTTCAGTGAATGCAACTTTAAACCAATGATTGTTTTTTTGTTGGCTCATAATTTGTTAGGCTTGGTTGGTTAAATTTTCTTGATTAAAGTAGTTGATAATTTTTCCTAAAAGAAAGAGTTGTCTTAATTGAGAGGAGTTAATTTCTTTTTTGTTATTGATCAATAATTCCGCAGACTCGATGTAGTCTCTTTCAGCCTGTAATAGCTCTAATAGAGAAACATTGGATGACTCGAATTGAAGATTGAGCTTATTTCTGCTTTCCTCATAAGCTTCAAAAGCTGCGTTAAAAATTTCTAATCTTTCACCGCTATTTTTTAGTTCTGCCAAGTTTGATTCTGATTTTATTTTCAATTCTTTTAAAAGTATTTCTTTTTTTAGTTTTGACGATTTTAATTGTTCGTCTGCCAAACGAACCAGAGCTTTTTTCTTACCTCCAGTATAAATATCCACATTAAAATTGACCCCTGCGTAGAGATCATAATTTTTATCTCCAGTCAGATCATACCTATCGCCTCTAAGTTCAAGATTCACTTTGGGTTTAAAGCCAGCTTTGGCTTTTTCTAACTCTCTTTCTGATGCTTTGATGAGTTCGTTTGCTTTCATCACAGAATAATTATTCTCGATTGCTTCGATCAGAAAATTGCTGTCATTAATTAATTGTTCAGAATCAACCTTAAAAAATTTTTCGCAAGGGTTGGTGTCAACAATTAATTGATTAAATCTAGCTGTTGCACTTAGGAGTTTTAGTTCTATCGTCATTTTTTTTGCCCTAGCCTCAGCTAATCTTGCTTCGGCTCTCATCATTTCAGCTTGAGCAGCTCTTCCACTGTCAACTCGCATTTTGATCCGGCCAGCAATTTGTGAGTGACTGTCAATGGAGATATCAATAAGATCAGAAATTATTTTGTACGCAGCAGTGTCTTGGCAAGCGATCGCCATCTGAAGAGTTAACTCGGAAATTTTTTGTTTATTATTATAATAATCTGCTTGAAGAACATATTCTTGCTTGCTGATCTCTTCTTTAATAGTTGAGTCAAATAAAGATTGCTGCATGATTAAACTGCCATCGGTTCTATGTTTCTCTTTTGAGCTTTCGGTAAGTGCACTGAGTGGATTATCAAATTTTTGCTGGAGACTGTTTCTAGAATTTCCCTGAAATTGTATCTGTGGTTTTTTACTGGATTGAGCTATATCGAGCGATGCCTTACTGGATTCAAGAATTGCTAGAGATTCTAGGTAAGTGGGATGTTCTTCAATAGAAGAAATGAGTGAATTCACAAAATCTTCTTGTTCTTGTTCATTCATTTCAAATTCGCTAATCACCATGGCTTCGGAAAATGTAACTCTGCCAATAAACAAAATTAGCAATACGGCAGCTATTTCTTTTTTAGAAAACTTCATACTCTTGTCTGATTTTATAGAAAAAGTTCAAAAAGAACCTTAATAGTTAATGCAAAGATGTAAATATGAACAAAATTACTCTAAAAAAATTTGCACTCATACAATTTCTTATGCTCTTTCTTCTTATAATTAATTGCGTTATGATTTTCTAGCATGTATTTAAGGAAAAATAAAAAAACCTTAACCTTCCCAGCACTTGCTTCATTAACTCTCGCTGCCTGTGGCGGAGGAGGCGGTGGCGGTGCGATCGTGGTACCCTCACCACCAACGAATAGAGCCCCTGTTACCGGAGGCACCATAACCAAAACCATGGACGAGGACTCCACTAATGTGGAGCTTGGTATTTCAACCCCCACGGATGCTGATGGGGACAGTCTAACAATTACGGTAACCGGATTACCCACAGGGGGGACCTTAACCACAGCAGATGGCACCGAGGTCACCAACAGTATGACTTTATCGATTTCTCAACTCACGGGACTTATTTTTACCCCTGATGCAAATCTCAATGACGACAATACTGACTTTGGTTCTTTTACCTACAGCGTTTCTGATGGGACAGCATCGACCATAGGAACGGTTAATATTTCAGTGAGCCCCGTTAATGATGTTCCAGAATTTACTTCAGGTCCCGATCTAAGCATCGAAGAGAACCACTCAGATGTGGCTGGTTTCACTGCAACTGATATTGATAATGATACGCTCACTTATTCCATCAGTGGCGGCACTGACCAGTCTTTCTTCACTATTGATGCAGCCACCGGTGCGCTGACATTTATCGATCGCCCTGATTTTGAAAATGCACAAGATAGTGATACAAACAATGTTTATATTGTCGAGATTACCATTGATGATGGCAATGGAGGGACTGCCACGCAAACCTTTAATATTATTGTCACTGATGTGGTCACTGGCATGTCTATTTCCAATTCAAGTATTGATGAAAATGTAGATGGCGCAGTGGTTGGAGATTTAACAGCAGCAATTGACGACATCAATGCCACACATGAATACAGCTTCACTCTATCAGGGGAAGATGCAGAAAAATTTGAGGTAATCAACGGCCAACTCAAGCTTAAAGATGGAGTCAGTGCTAACTATGAAGAGAAGAATACGTATAGCGTTTTAGTGACCGCAACCGATACGGGTGGTCTTACAGTTGCTCAGACTTTCTCAATTACAATTAATGATGTTAACGAGGCACCTACTGATATAGGTATATCGAGATTAGCGCTAAAGGATAATAGCGATGGTGCTGTTGTTGGAACGATAAGCACCGTTGACGAAGACGGGAATGAAAGTCACACCTACAGCGTGAGTGACGATCGTTTTGAAGTGGTGGATGGAGTATTAAGGCTTAAATCAGGAATAACCATCGATAGTCTCGTTGAACCAAGAGTAACTATGACTGTAATTACCACAGACAAAGGTGGCTTGACCTATCAAGAAGAATTTACCTTAAATGTAGGAACAGTACAGATAAGCTCAATTCAATTCGAAGAAAATAAAGCCGGCGCAATTATTGGCGATCTATCTGTTATTGACTCTGATTTAAGTGGCGACATAACCTACACCATTTCAGGAGAGGGGTCTGAGAATTTTGAAGTGGTTAACGGACAATTAAAATTAATTGACTCCTTCAGTGCTAACTTCGAAGAGCTGGGCACCTATCAAATTACGATTACTGCTTCCGATGGAACCCATCAAGAATCGACCACTTATCCATTTGAAGTTATTGATGTTAATGATGCCCCTACATCAATCTCACTTTCCGGCAGCTCTATTGATGAAAATGAGTCCGGTGCAATTATTGGATCTTTGGCGACCGCAGATGAAGATGCTGTTGATACACATACTTATGCTTTATCAGGTGATGACTCAGAGTATTTTGAAATAATCAATGGTCAATTGAAGCTCAAAGATGGTGTAGCCGCAAATTATGAGGAAAAAAATACTTATACTCTAACTCTGACTTCCACCGATTCGGGTGGTTTATCCATTTCTTCTGAGTTCACGGTAACTATTAATGATATCAATGACGCTCCAACCGGCATCAATATAACCGGCAGTTTATTTGTTAATGACGGTAGTACAGGAGGTACCGTTGGAGAGTTATCAACAATGGATGAGGATGCAGTTGATAATCACTCCTATCAAATATCGGGAGCCGACGCTTCTTTATTTGAAATTGTTGGTGGCAGACTCAAGCTAAAAAACACAGTCACCCCAGAATATGCGCTCAAAAGCACCTACAACATAACTCTAAAAACCACCGATAAAGGTGGACTGAGTTGGTCCGAGGATTATAAGATCGAAGTCAATGTCGCACCAACAGCAGTAACCCTTGGTAGCTCGAATGTTGATGAAAGTTATATTGGAGCCACGGTTGGTGCCTTTTTTGTTTATGATCCGAACACTGACGATGAATTTACTTATGTTCTTAGTGGAAACGATGCTGCAAGTTTTGAGGTTGTTGATGGTGTTCTTAAGGTTAAGTCTGGAACTTGGCTCGATTATGAAACCAAGAGCACCTATACGATAACAGTCACCGTTACTGATCAAGGTGGCTTTAGTCTTCAAAAGACTCTTACTATTAATGTTAATGACGTTCATTATGGCAACCCGTATCACACTGAAGTAGAGAGTGATTTTGTCGCACCTATATCCGACGACCCTAGTATTCAGGCTCTACAATGGACTTATGGAGGGGACGGTGAAGGCAGTCTTATATTTGTCCATGACAATGATCCAAGCACCCCTTTAGTGATTACCTACAGTCTTATCGATTCAAATTCTGTTTTGGGAGACAACTATGATAACGGCTGGGATCAAGACGTTTATGATAATCGATCTGATTACTCTGCCGAATGGGAAGCCATGGTGGTTCAAGCTTTTGAGTATTGGGGAGAAGTTTCAGGGATCACATTTGTTAGAGTCGATGATAATGCCAATATGTGTGGCGATATAAGAATAGGGCTTTCCACAGGTGATTTTGGAGGAGCCGGTGGTTGGGCTAATGTGCCGTACTATTATCAAGGTGAAAACAACAGCACAGCTAACGATATTTGGATCAGACAACAATACGATCCGGTGGTCTACGGGTCTATATACGGTCCTTTAATATTAATTCATGAGATTGGACATGCCATTGGTTTAGCACACACTCACGACAATGGTTATCGATCAACAGCGGAAGAGAACACCAATATCTTTTCTGTCATGTCTTACATTGGATGGGCAAGTTTTAACAACGATGATTGGGCTGATTTTGGCTATGAAGCCTATGATTGGTTTACTGCGTACCAACCAATGGTCAACGACATAGCAGCAATACAGCATCTCTATGGCATGAGACCTATGAGCAATCCTGGTCCGACTACCTATACTTTTTCTGGACCAGTCTATACCACAATTTACGATACCCAAGGAGTGGACACGATCGACCTAACTTCCTATTCAATAGATACCACATTAGACTTGAGACCAGGTAGCGTCTCATATATTGGTACCGCTGAATTGGAATTAGAGGTTCCCTACGGCAATGGAAGTTGGCAATACGATTGGGAAGATTCTGGGTTTCCTCTTGCTATTGAAAAAGGCACGATCATCGAGAACGCCATTTTAGGCAGCGGTAACGACACGATTTTCTGTAATAGTGCAAATAATAATATTACTTGCGGTGCTGGCAACGACGATGTCTATTACGTTGGTATGAATGACATTGTCAACGGGGGGCATGGCTACGATAATTTCTTTGTAGATGCATTTAATTTTGCAGTTATCAATGGTGGCAATGGCACCAGTGTTACTAATGGTGAAGGGGATTCTTTATACTTTTTTGGGAGCTACCCCAATCAGACCATTGATCTCAGGAGCTTCACAGATGCACAAATAACCGGCATTGAAGATATTAATATCAATGACGGTAAAGCCACAATCCTAAAGATTTCTGAGCAAGCCTTAAGAGATTTGGAGGGAACCTACACCCGCGATCTTGATGGTGATGGTATTCAGGAAGTTGTTCATTATATTTACACCTACGACGATGCATCCATCGATGAAGTTCAAGTGAACAGTGAAGGTTGGACTTTAATCACCGGGCTAATTGTTGATAATGAAAATGTATACGAAGGTTACGATTATTATAAATCTATGGATGGCACCATCTGGTTTGCCGTGAATAGCGGGACGAGCGTGGTTGAGATTACTCCTACTGGAGCCAAGCATCTAAATACTTATTCCTATGACGGCAGTACTGCTATAGCCGGGTACAACAAGGACATTGGTGAGGAAGATAACGACTATATTCAACCGAATCAGCCAAGAGTGATCAACGATGATTATATTGAGCATAGACCCGGGCCTTGTGGGTGTAAAATGTGTAAGGCCGCCAGTGAACTAGAGGGTGAAGAATTTGATCTAGGATTTCCTAGGGTCGATTTAGATCAATATGAGGACCCTATAGTTTTTCCCGAGATAGATGATTTTGAGAATGAAACGTCCACTGTATTCGATGCATCGCAACTTCCCGATCTATTAATTGACGACTCTTTTGATGATGTTGACGACCTCTCTTTCATTGACTTGCCTCATAGCCCTGTGACAACTCATACAGATGTGCTTATTTCTAACAATCAATCTTTTATAGAAGAATACAATCTTCTGGTTAATTATGAAGAGATTATCTTCCGGGATTTGTTGGAAGAGAATTTAATTTATACTTCAGAGCTCGGCTGATTTGAAAAAGTTTTCAGCAGCGAGAATTTTTAAAGAAATGCCTTCATCCACTAGACACTAGGACGATTAAAAACAGTCTTTTTCTTTTAAAGATTTCAAAATTTCATAATTAAATGCAGCACCCGATTCACCGGTGTGCAATAAAGGGTCACTTGTTTCAGGTTTGATATTCAGTGAAGCTGCAAGTCTAGCATTGAAATCATTGCCCTCAGGAAAGAATCCACAAGCTAATGCCATGCTAGGTATATCAAGAACCTTATAGTCAAATATGTCATCAAATCGATGATCATAATCACTCAATAACTTTCTAAGAAAAGCTGCATCAAACCAACTGTTAAAAGCTATGAAGATAGGTTTCTTGTTGAAGTTCTGTAGAAAACTAACCAATCGATTTACAGTAATTTGCTCGCTAAGCGATCCTTCCTCATGCCATCGTCTTGGATCATAGCCATTGATTTGTTTTGCAATAGGATTAATTCGTTCAGGGAAGCTAGGGTTGACCTTAGTATAGAATTTTCCTTTTTCATCAAGAGCTTGATTAACCAATATTAATCCAATATCAATTATTTCATTGTAATCTGGATCAAGTCCGGTTGTTTCCACATCCACGATGGCAAAGTAAGTATCAGATGACATTTCATTAATACCAATTGCCCAGCAATTAGAGGAAAAGAAAATTACTGATGCAAGAATGATTTCGTTAATCAAGAATCTATGTAGGTCTAGATCTTTCATAGTTCTGCTGTTTTCATATCATAACACTATCAAATCTGATCAGATTCACAAAGGTTGGGTTTTTGGTAAGATAATCTAGTGAGTATGAGTAAATTAAATAATGTTCTTGAGAAACTAGCGTCACCATTGAAGAAATACTCTACATGGCTATTGAGAATAGGTCTCGGAACCTCCTTCTTTCTTCATGGTTACGGAAAAATACCCATCCAACAGAGCTTTATTGATTGGCTGGCAGCTAAAGGTGTTCCATTCGCTGACACCACAGCTCATCTTATTGCATGGGGAGAAATATTATCTGGGATCGGTATTTTACTGGGCGGCGTGATTGGAGCAAAAGCTCATGTAATAGGTAATTTAATCACAAGATTATCCGGTGGAGCAGTAATGGTGATAATGATAGGCGCCTTATTGATAGCTCACTCTCATTGGTCAATTTTCTTTGGTGAACGCGGTTCTATTTTATTTGCTAGTGAACAATTGTTTCTTTTACTCTTGGGCACTTACTTTGCTGTTAAAGGAAACGAAAAATAGATGTTAATCTTTATCTAATCATTAGATAGAGTTAGAATAAATCCCTTACTTTAAGCGGGAATAGCTCAGTTGGTAGAG
>CAZVRH010000017.1:0-22896 GCA_964629335.1 uncultured Woeseia sp. | reverse complement strand
AGATAGAGTTAGAATAAATCCCTTACTTTAAGCGGGAATAGCTCAGTTGGTAGAGCGCAACCTTGCCAAGGTTGAGGTCGCGAGTTCGAATCTCGTTTCCCGCTCCATTAAATTAATTAGGAGAAATCATGAAATATTTACTACTTATTTCTGTTTTCTTTGCAAACATTTCTTTTGCAGAGATATATAAAGACTATGAGCCAAGCGAGAACTTCATTCAACTTACCGTTGTTTCTGTCCAACCAAATTATTTAGATAATTATATCGTTAATCTTAAAAAGACATGGGTGAGAAGCATGGAAATCCAAAAAGAACTTGGTTACATTGTCGATTACGGTGTCTACACTTCTGATAATGCTAACAGTCCGAATGTTTGGTTAACCATCACGTATGAAAATATGGCTGCTATGCAACCAGATGAAGGCAGATGGAATAAGGTTAATGAAATTCTTGAAGAACGCTATGCCGATACTGAGGATGAATTAGACACCATAGCAAAGAGTTATGAAGACATCAGAAAAATGGTTGACAATCAAATTATCAATCGAGTTGTATTCAAATAAGATCTAAAAGCTTGTTGAATTAAAATTACCTAGAGAGCATTTAAATATAAAAAAAATATACAATGTTCTCTAGGACATAATTCAAGGTTATTGATGAACATAAGAAAGGTCTTAATTGCTTGCTCCAAGCTTGTCATTTCATTTATTTTTATCGTCGTATTTGACACGTCACTCGCATCTCCTGATTTTATTCTAGTTAATGCTGATATAAGAACTTCAGATCCAAATCAACCCACTTCAGAAGCTGTGGCTATAAAAGATAGTAAATTTATAGCGATAGGCAGCTCTTCAGAAATCTTAAAACTCCAAACTGGCAAGACCAAGGTTATTGATGCTGAAGGAAAAACTGTATTGCCTGGATTTATAGACAGTCACACTCATTTATCTTCTGGCTCAAATATTGTTACCGGCATCAATTTGACCGGTATAGCAGAGAAATCTGTTTGGCTTCAGATGATCGCAGATAGGGTGGAGACCATGGAACCTGGTGAATGGCTTTTAGGCGGTCGTTGGGATTATACCTTCGAGAACAAAGGTTTACCTACCCGTTGGGAATTGGATAGCGTCTCTCCAAATAATCCCGTTGCACTTTCAGACATTGATGGACACTCGATGTGGGTCAATTCTTTAGCTATCGAAAAAGCTAATATTAGAGCAGATTCAGAAGTTCCGAAAGGGGGTCAAATACTGATAGATGAACTCTCTGGTAAGCCCAATGGAATTCTCCTTGAAGGGGCAATGCAACTTATTTGGGATGCTCCAACGTATATTAGAGATTCTGATCTAGCGAGAGATAAGATAGAGCAGGTTTTGGATTATGCAAACTCTTTTGGAATTACCAGTGTGCATGACATGTCCAGTCGTATTGAATTAGATAAATACAAGGACCTAGCGCTTAATAAAAAATTATCCGTGAGGGTATTCTGGGGAGAGCATTCAAAATTCAGTCAAGAAGAAGATAGCACTAATGATGCGGATCTAGTTACACAACTTTTAAAGCAATATAAAGTTCATGATCCAGATTACGGACCCTTGATTGAATACGGATTTATTAAATACGTGATTGATGGAGTTCTATCTACCCATACAGCAGCATTGATTGATCCTTATTCAGATCGACCTGAAATTATCGGAGAGCCATTTTATATCCAAACAGAGATAAATCGTTTAGTTGAGCGTGCCAATAGTCTTGGCATGCCAGTCGCCATTCATGCCATTGGTGATCGAGGCGTTAAGATGGCCTTAAACGCATTTGAATACAGTGCCAATAGCTCTTTAGCAAACCGCATTGAACATATTGAAATCATAGAGCCTAGTGATATAGAAAGATTCAGGAAGTTGAAGGTTACAGCCTCTATGCAGCCTAATCATGGCACCGGAGTGATAGGCAAATACATAACTCCTAGAGTGGGAGTTGAAAGAGAAAAATACACTTATATGTGGAATTCTTTTCTCAGGTCTGGGGTTCGTTTAGGTCTCAGTAGCGATTTTGCCACTTCCCCATTTTCACCGCTGGTTCAATTGGCCGACGCGGTGTTCAGGGAAAGTCCAAGCGGTTTGTATGAAGGTCCTTGGTATCCTGAGCAAGCACTTAGTTTTGAGCAGGCTCTCTATGCTTATACTCAAGTGGGAGCAGATTTAGCAGGGTGGGGCGACCAAATTGGCAGTATCAGTGTCGGTAAATATGCTGATTTTGTTATCCTTGATCAAACTCTTTCAAAACCAGTTGGGCGCGAGTTAAAGTTTACAAAAGTTGCAAAAACATACTTTGCAGGTCAATTGGTCTTCTCAAAGAATTGAAACTACTTTATCCATTTGCCAAACGATTTATAGCCGGTCAGACCCTAGAAGATGCATCTCGGCAAGTACTCAACCTTCATAATCTGGGATTTAAGATTGCGCTTAATCTGGTTGGTGAGTCCGCTAAGAATCAAGAAGAAATTAAGATCGCTCAGAAACAATACCTAAAGGCTTTAAAGCTCTTTTCAACCCGAAACGTGAGCCTTTCAATTAAACCGTCTCTATTGGGTCTCAATAATTCGAAAGAAGATTGTCTGGAATACTTAACTCCAATCGTTGAGCAAGCAAAGCTTTCAGAACAAACGATTCGTTTTGATATGGAGGACAGCACAACAACTGATTCTACAATTGAGCTATGTCAACGACTGAATCAACGAGTTCCAAACGTAATCGGTGTTGCTTTACAAGCTAATTTATATAGAACTGAGGATGATTTAAAGTCATTGAAGTCAGAAGATATTTCTGTGCGTTTGGTTAAAGGTGCGTATAAGGAAAATAAGGTTATTGCTTTCATGCACATGAGGGACATTAGAGAAAATTTTTTAAAACTAGCTCATCTTCTTTCCAATTACAAAGGCAATGAAGATGCAGTGGCCACTCATGATGAGATACTCCTAGATTCATTAATCGAGTCTGATAGATACCAAAACATACAGTTTGAATTTCTCTTCGGGGTGAGAAGAGATTTGCAACAAAAATTTAATAAAAAGCATTCGGTTGGAATCTATCTACCTTATGGAAAAAATTGGCTTCCCTACACCATTCGTCGCTTAAGCGAATGGAAGAACATAAAATTTATAGCCAAGAATTTAATTAAAGAGAAGTTATAAAGAAGAGTCTTTATTACATGCCTCTTCCTTTAACTCAAAGGATACCCAAACGTATCACAATCAATTATTTTTTTGATAAATCCAAAACCAAGAAGCTAAATTCAAAGAGAGGATGTATAATCGGTGTTTTATTTGGCAAGGTGGCAGAGTGGTTATGCAGCGGCCTGCAAAGCCGTGGACGTCGGTTCGATTCCGATCCTTGCCTCGATTTTTGAGCCCGGGTGGCGGAATTGGTAGACGCTACGGACTTAAAATCCGTTGAGATTTTTCTCGTGCCGGTTCGAGTCCGGCCCTGGGCACCAAAAGCACTAAAAATTCAAAAGGGATTATTTTAATTAAATTAGATTTACTGAATCCACATCATTAAAAGTTGTCGAATAATGATAGTGATTAGGGGTTAAATTAATGCTCGAAGAGAACAACCACAAACCTAGCATGAAATTATATAAGTCAGAAGAAGGCTTAGAGAAGATTATGTCCTGGTATAAGAGAGTAAAAGAAGAAATTACTGTCGATCATGAATCAGAATATGTCGACACAAGATTTGGCACAACTCACGCAATTGTTGCCGGGAAAAACCACGAAAAACCCTTAATTTTAATTCCTGGTGTCGCCGGTTGTGCTCCTCTTTGGAGACATCAAATTAATGAATTCTCTAAACACTTCAAAGTTTATGCTCTTGACATCGTTGGTCAACCAGGAAACAGTGACCCTAATCCTCCATCCGTATTTAATGATGATTTTATTGACTGGCTAGAAGATGTCATTCATGGCTTGCAATTAGACAAGCCCCATTGCGTTGGTGTTAGCACTGGCGGTACAACTGCCATGGACATGGCAATCCGTAAATCTACATTAATAGATAAGGTTGTTATGTGCGGTCCCACAGGACTGGCTAGAGCAAGGTTACCTTTTCACCAATGGTTTTCTAGGGCTATGGCTAAGAAAAAAGATGCTGATGCTTTATCCGATGATTTAACCGCTTCTTCATTTTCAAAGCCTAGATCTGGCAAAACGTTTGGGTCTTTTGATCGACAACTAGCTAGAGGAATGGCGTTGTGCACACGCTTTTATAGAGTTGATAAATCACTGGGGGTTTATAACGAGGAAACGTCAAGAGTGAATTACATTAAAGCGCTTAAAGTTATAGGAAAATTCTTCTTTTCGGTTGATAAAAAGAAGCTCAAAGAATTTAGCAATAAAGGGTTACTTATATTTGGTGAATTCGAAGTTCTATATAACCCATATAAAATTAGTAAGAAAATAAAAAAACTAATCCCTCATTTAGAAATTGAAGTCATCAAAGATGCCGGGCACGCTGCCATTTATGATCAACCCGAGATAGTAAATCAGAAAGTTCTAGATTTTTTAAAAACAACTAACTAGGCCCTATGAAAAAATACATTTCTATATCCTTGCTGCTTTTCTTTTCAATGCCATTATTCTCTCATGAAGCTCAAAGTCTACCTTATGGCCCTTTTCTCAGCGGAATAACTCACCCCGTTCTAGGTTTGGATCATCTCTTGGCAATGGTAAGCGTCGGTATGGTTAGTGCTCAAATAGGCGGTAGAGCAATTTGGACTGTCCCTTCAACCTTTGTAACGGTAATGTTTGTTGGTGGTTTAATAGGGTTAAATCTAGGTGGATTAAGCGGCTACGAGATTGGAATTGCCCTCTCTGTTTTGCTTCTAGGGTCTTCATTAGCAGCTGAGCAAAGGCTCGATTCTAGATTTGCTATGATTGCTGTGGCTGTATTTGCTATTTTCCATGGTTATGCACATGGAGAGGAAATACCTACAATTGCCGAGCCTGCTCCATACATTGCTGGTTTTATGACTGGCACCGTGCTTTTACATATCACAGGTTTGATTTTAGCCGATATTTCTACACATTATGAAAAAGGGAAAATTCTCCTGAGGGTCCTAGGAGGATTGATTGCATGCTCAGGGCTCTATTTTTTAATCTCTGCTTTTTAGGAGAACAATAGAGATGAGAAGAAGACTTATACAATGGGAGATTGGGAGTTTTATTTGGGTTGCAATGGCAGGATCAGCGTTTCATTTCTCTTTTGAGTTGAGCGAGTTTTGGACGCCTCTTGCATTTTTCTCATCTGTCAATGAAAGCACTTGGGAGCATTTGAAAATGTATTTTTGGCCAGGATTGATTTATGCCTTGGTTCAATACACATACACACGCGACATTGCGAATAATTATTGGTATGCCAAATTGGCCTCGTTGGTAATGACTCCTCTTGGTATTTGCGCTTCATTTTATGGGTATTTGGCTATCTCGATTCCTTTATACGGGACCGGTTTTTTTAAAATGGACCTCCTAACTATGGTCATCGGTTTAAGTTTAAGCTCTGTTGTGGCCTATAAAATAATGAGTAAACCTCCTTTAATAAAACCTGCTAAAAATACAGTTTTTGCAGGCTATCTCACACTGCTTGTTATGTTTTCTACTTTCACCTACTACCCTCCAAAATTCTTCTTGTTTGAGAATTTTTTTGGGTACGAGTACAGCGGAGAGTATGGAATTCTCGAAGACTATGAACCTTATCGGGTGTTTAAAAAAGACTAGGGATTTTAACTAGCTTTTTTCGAACGAGTAACCAATACCATAGATCGAACGAATATAATCCCTTTGCGGGGAAGCTTCTTTTAATTTTTGCCTTAAGTTCTTTATGTGAGTATCAACAGTTCGATCGAGAACGATTCTTCCATCATCAAAAACATTGTTTAGAATTTGATCTCGATTATAAACTCTTCCTGGTTGACTCATAAACATTTCCATCATTCTGAATTCAACCGGAGTTAAATCTAACTTCTGGCCACCAATGGTGATAGAGAAGGCATCATGATCAATCTTAAATTCACTAGGATCAACTTCATTCTTAAACGCAGGGTCAGTTCTTCTGAGAACGGCCTTAACTCTTGCCACCACTTCTTTTGGGCTAAACGGTTTGCAAATATAATCATCTGCGCCTAATTCCAGTCCAATCAATCGATCTATTTCATCGATCATAGCGGTGACCATGATTATGGGTACTTTGGAAAACCCTCTGATTTCTTTACAAATATCTTTACCGTTAACCTCGGGCAACATAAGGTCCAATAAAATTAAGTCAGGCTTATTTCGAGTGACCCAGTCCACCACCTCGTTACCGTTGATAAGGTGATTGGTTTTAAAGTTATCTTTTTTAAGATAATCAATCAAAACTTTAGCAAGCTTTATTTCATCTTCTACAATCAATATTGTCTGACTCATCCTTCAGCCTTGTTTAATTTTATAATTATTTCTAACCCACCCATGATTGATTGCTTAGCTTTAATAGTTCCTGAATGAGCATCTACAATTTCACTGCATATCGAGAGTCCTAGACCGGCCCCACCCATTTCTCTTGATCTAGATAATTCAACGCGATAAAAACGATCAAAGATTTTGTCTAAAGTTTCTTCATCAACACCCGGTGCACTATCAGCAAAGGAAACAACGATTTGATTATCAATATCTTCCATGTCTATCCTCAATGTCCCAGGCCCGTCTGTATATTTTAGTGTGTTTTCTAAGAGGTTGGTAAACAACTGGGTAAGCCGATTCTGATCTCCTAGTATCGTTCCCACATCTTCCAATTGAGTTACTATCTTAATTTCTGCTTCTTTGTATCTTTCCTTAAAGGATTCAATGGAGGATTCGATATTTGTTTTGATATCAGTTTCTATCATTTGATACTTCATCGCACCTAAATCCGATAATGAGAGTTCGTAGAGGTCATTAACCAATGTGTTTATTCTTTTCACCTCGTGAATCAGTGAGTTCAATGTTTCTTCATCAAACTCCCTGATGCCATCTTCAATGGCTTCTAATTCGCTTTTAAGGATAGCTAACGGTGTTCTGAGTTCATGGGAGATGTCAGCTAACCACTTGTCAGCAGATTCCGCCTCTTTATCTAGGGTTTTGGCTAGTATATTAAAGTCCCTTGATAATTTGCCCAGTTCATCCTTATTTTTGATATTGACTCTAGTTTTGAATTCGCCACTAATTAAAGTTCTGGTTCCTCTAGCCAATTTTCTTATCGGCCCACTGATGTTTTGTGTCAGGATCAGTGAAATGATGGCAGCAATCAATAAAGCTATAAATCCAGATAAATACAAGGCTTGTCTTTGTGCAGCAGCAAATTGGAGATCAATTGTTTCAAACAGTTCATTGGAAGGCAGTAAGGCCAATGTTCCAACCACTTCTGCTTCATATTCTATGGGGATTTGAATAAGGTTATCCGGTAAATCTTTAGTGCCGATAACCACATTCTTATCTTTATCTAATAAGATTAAACGACCGATGGCTTGAGTATCTTCTACTTCATCGAACGAAAACCTAAACCTTCTTCTTTCTCTCAACGTCGGAGGAACAACTATAATATTACGATCAAAGGATCTGGCTTGTCGTAATATGAGCTCTGCAATTCTAGGGTTTGACTCTAGAAAATCCCATGTTTGAACTTCGGCGTAATACTCTTCTAATTCTGATGCGAATGTTTCCAATTGGTTGGTTTCTACCCTATTGATATAGCGGATTAAATCCTGTTGAAACCTCCATTGAATCACAAACAGTATAAGACCAATCACCACAAGAAAACTCATGGATGAGGTTAAGAATAACTTAGGAAAAATTTTCATCTAATAATTTAATCCCTTTTGTTTGAATTATAGATATATTTTTTAATCACTAACGAGCAATTCATTGTTTCTTCATATTTACTTCATTTTTTACCATAATAATAACAATCAAAGAAATAAATCTCGGAGGAGAATTCATAATGAAACAAGGAATACCAATCATATGCTCTATAGGCCTTTATCTAGGTTCATTATTCTTAATAGATAGTGCCCTTGCTTCAGGGCATACAGGAGGTGGAGCGCACGACCATGATCGAGGTGGAAATCCAGTAAGAATGTTGTTTAAAGGTATAGATTTGTCTGATGAACAAAAAAGTGAAGTAAGACAGATCATGAAATCACACATGGAGAAAGGTAAGCAACTTAGAGAAAACTCAAAAAAACAAGGTGATGTGATTAGGCAGGACACCAGAGAACAGATTGCAGGACTGCTTGATGAAGAACAAATGTCTCAATTTGATCAAAACGCCGCACGGATGGATCGAAGCAAGATGGAAGGAATGGATCGAGCCAAGAAAGGAAAAGGCAAGATGCATGGCGATAAAAAACGAAAAAAAATGCACAAACACGGAAAAGGCGGACCAGGTCAGAAACATAAAAGACCTGGAGGACCTAAGCCAAAACATAGAGGTTGAATATAAGAAGTATCAATCAAGTTGCCTAGCAAGGCAGAACCAAGGCTGGAATTAGTCATAATCCCCTAATCAGACTGATTCCAGCTTTTCTTTTTTTTATTACAAAGAATAAACTTTTAAGCAAAGAAACAAGAGCTGTATTACCATTGTATTTTGATTTTATTGATGGAGCAGGGTAATGAAATTATTTGAGTTACAGTCATTTGATGAAGGGGGTTTGGTGGCCACTGAAAGGGGAACGCCTAGTCCTTGTTTAGGAGAGGTTGTTATAAAAGTAGAAACAGCTTCTATAAATTTTAGAGACTTTATGATTACGAAAGGTTTATATAATCCAATGTTGTCTCTACCGCTGATTCCTCTATCAGACGGAGCAGGAGAGGTGGTTGCTGTAGGCAATGATGTAAAGGACTTCGAGGTTGGTGATAGGGTGAGTTCAGTATTTTGGCAAGATTGGAATTCAGAGCAGTCTACTAGAATGAGTTCTACGGGCTGTGAAGCTGCTGGAGTACTCAGTGAGTATGCGGTGTTACCACAGTCCGCCGTTTTAAAAATACCAGATTATATGAGCTATGAAGAAGCAGCGACGCTTCCCTGTGCCGCAGTGACAGCATGGACGTGTATTATGGCTGCAAACATTAGATCCGGAGACCATGTGTTATTTCTAGGAACGGGTGGGGTGTCAATTTTTGGACTGCAAATTGCTAAGGCACTTGGTGCTAATGTCATTATTACCTCAAGCAGTGATGAGAAATTAAAAAGAGCAACAGAGCTCGGAGCCGATACAACCATCAATTACAAGGAGCACCTTGATTGGGGTAAAAAGGCTTTTGAAGCTGCAGGTGCGGGGGTCAATTTAGTTATAGAAATAGGCGGTGGAGCTACCTTTGATCAGAGCATGGAAGCTTTAACAATCGGTGGCCACATAAGTTTAATCGGAGCTCTTACAGGTGTGCAAGCTGAACTTAATCTTCTGCAGATGGTCTTTAAGAATGTTCATACACATGGAATAACAGTGGGGACGAGAGAGGATCATCAAGCCATGAATGAGTTTTTTGAGAAACACAAAATTCAACCGGTGATTGATAAAGAATATACATTTGACCAAGGAGCAGAGGCCATTATGGGTATTGCATCTGGGCAGCATTTTGGGAAAACGATTATAAAATATAATAATTAAATGAGTATTAAAGGTTAAGTCTCTTGAGTCCCAGTGTTCTTCAATTAGAATCTGTCGAGCTTTATCGAGAGGACTCATTGATTTTCAAGGATGTCTCGTTTCGGCTCGAGAGCAGTCATCACTTAGTTGTTCGTGGTAAAAATGGCAGTGGAAAAACTAGCTTGATCAGAACCATTTGCGGATTAACACAACCTGATTCAGGCCATATATCCTGGAATCGAGTTCCTATTGATCAATCGTTTATAACTTATAACCAGGAAATGGCATATTTGGGCCACAAAAACGGCTTGATTCCAGAACTCACATTGGATGAGAGTCTAAACTACGGCTTATATGAAGCTAACAAAGAAAAGCAAGATGAGGTTATTGATGGCTTTGGGTTAAATGATTCCAGGGGTTTTCTAATCGAAAATTTATCCAATGGTCAAGCGAGAAAAGCAGCTTTAAGTTTAGTTATAACCTCTAACACAACCTTGTGGGTGTTGGATGAGCCATACGCCAACTTAGACAGTGACTCCATTGCTTATCTTAATGACTCAATAGGCTTGCACCTAGATTCAGGTGGAATAGTGATTACGTCCACCAATAGAGAAGACAGCCTTTCGACCAAGACCATGGAAATAGTAATGGACTCCAGATGAAAATTTACTATCAAATATTTCTACGAGATATAAAAGTATCCATCAAACGTTGGTCAGATATTTTAACTGGTGTGATTATGTTTCTTCTTGTTGCATTGGTGTTCCCCTTGACGGTCGGTTCGGATCAAAACTTCCTTATGAAAATTATCGGGCCAGTGATGCTATTATCAGCTCTTCTTGCTTCTCTGATCTCAATGCAGAATATTTTTAAGCCCGATTTAGTTAACGGGTCTTTGGAGCAACTTGTTCTAAGCCGTTATTCACTCAATGTTTTGATGTTTGTCAAGATATTAAGTTATTGGGTTACTTCCTCATTGCCCTTGGTTTTAATTTCGAGTTTTATTGCTACGAGTTATTATGTGTCTGGTTTAAACATTGGGGCAGTTTTGATCACAGTTTTATTAGCCACCAGCACTTTAGTTAATATCAGCGCTTTAGCGGCGGCACTCACTTTAAGCGTAAGATATCCAGGTGCATTGATGTCACTTATTCTATTCCCTTTGTCATTACCAATCCTTATCTTTGGATCCAAAGCTATTGAATATTCTATTCTTGGAATGGATTCTTCTGGACCATTTTATTTCCTTACGGGTATGATGTTGCTGAGTTTTAGCTTAGGCCCAATAGCTACCGCTTTTGCGATAAGGATTTCTCTTGATTAATAAGTGGATTATATAGATGGATTTGAAAAGAATTTATAAATACGGTTCGCCACCAAATTATTTTAGATTGTGTCTAAAATATGAGAATTGGTTCACCATACCAGGAGTGATTTTGATCATCATCGGTTGTTGGGGTGGTTTATTCTTAGCTCCCCCTGACTACCAGATGGGGGATGCATTCCGGATCATATATTTCCATGTGCCTAGTGCATATTTATCAATGAGCGCTTATGCCTATATGGCCTTCGCAGCTCTAATTGGCATTGTATGGCGATCCAATGTTGCCTTTTCTGTGGCGAAAAGTATTGCTCCTTTTGGAGCATCGTTTACATTTCTTGCTCTCATCACCGGAATGCTTTGGGGTAAACCTATGTGGGGAACTGCTTGGGTGTGGGATGCAAGATTAACCTCTGAGTTTATTCTGCTACTGCTCTACCTTGGGTATATTCTTTTGCACGCATCGATTAGAGAACAAAAGAAAGCTGACCGAGCAGCCTCTGTCTTGGTAATTGTTGGGGTTATTAATTTACCCATTATTCATTACTCTGTGGTTTGGTGGAACACTCTTCATCAGGCGTCCACCATTTCAAAGTTAAGTTCTCCATCGATTGCTGGGGAAATGCTTTGGCCTCTTATAGCCATGATTTTTGGTTACGGTTTCTTTTTTTGGGGCGTAATTTGTAGAAGCGGTGCAACTGAATTATTAAGAAGAGAAAAAAGATCTAATTGGGTTATGGAATATGCTCGGGAGCAACGCCTATGACCGAAGTATTATCAATGGGTGGATACGGCTTGTTTGTTTGGTCTTCTTTTCTTATTTCAATGTTTGTTCTATTGATAAATTACTTATGTGTTCATAGAGAATTTATTTCAGAGCTAAATAAAGTAAAATTAAATAAATAAGACAATTTTTAAAGAGATAAATGCTTCCAAGACATCGCAGATTTTTGGGTATATGTTTGGTTCTGCTGACCGTAGGCTTGGCTTCTTTTTTTATTTTAAAATCTTTCCAAGATAACCTCTTATATTATTTAACCCCATCTGAAGCGATTGCTGGCAAAGCTCCTGAGGATCGAGAATTCAGAATAGGGGGTCTGGTGCTCACTGGGAGTTTTTTTAGGCAAACAGGAAGCTTAACGTCTCAATTTATCTTAACTGACGGTGCAGCATCTATAGAAGTCAGCTACAAGGGTATTCTTCCTGACTTATTTCGAGAAGGGCAAGGGATTATAGCTAAAGGAAGGTTTAATTCTGCTAATCTCTTTATAGCTTCTGAAGTGTTGGCAAAACATGATGAAAACTATATGCCACCTGAGATTCATGCAATGGACACATCGTTGGAATAATATGATTCCTGAGATTGGGCAAGTCTTAATGATTACAGCACTTGCAGCGGCTTTGTTGCAATTTTTAATCGGCCTAAAATTATTTACATTGGATCAATCCCTGAGAATGATTTTGATTAAGCGTTTTACCCTTATCCAATGTCTTTCTATTTTCCTAGCTATTTGTTGTTTGGGTTACAGCTTTCTCAATGATGATTTTTCAGTGCTGTATATTGCGTTGAACTCAAACACCAATTTACCAGTACCGTATAAAATTGCTGCAATATGGGGAGCTCATGAAGGTTCACTATTATTATGGATGTTTCTCTTATCACTGTGGGGAGTGACACTGGCTTTTTCGAGAAAATTTAACGATCAAGATAAAATGCTGAAAATTTATTCCCTATCAATATTAGGGTTAGTTAGTTTAAGTTTTATACTCTTTATTATTTATACATCCAATCCGTTCGAGAGGATATTTCCGATGCCTGATCAAGGTCGAGGGCTCAACCCATTACTTCAAGACCCTGCCTTGGCTATACATCCTCCTATACTCTATGCTGGTTATGTTGGACTAGCGGTTCCTTTCGCATTGGCTTTAGCTTCTCTATTGGTACCTCACTCGTCATCTTGGGCAGGTATAGCAAGAATATGGACCATCAATTCATGGTTGTTTCTCACCGGGGGTATCGCCCTTGGGAGTTGGTGGGCTTATTATGAGCTAGGTTGGGGTGGTTGGTGGTTCTGGGACCCTGTGGAGAATGCCTCATTGATGCCTTGGTTGGTTGCTACTGCCTTAGTTCATTCGTTAATTGTCACTGAAAAAAAGGGTTTATTTAATAGTTTCTCCACGCTGTTGGCAATCATTGCCTTTTCCTTAAGCCTTTTGGGGACCTTCTTGGTTAGATCTGGGGTTCTCATCTCAGTTCATTCCTTCGCATCAGATCCTGAGAGGGGATTGTTTATTCTAATGTTAATCGGCTTATTTACCGGCGGGGCCTTAATGCTTTTTGCCGTAAAGCAAAAACGCTCAGTGCCATTGAAGCTTGAGCTTTTATCAAGAGAGTCACTGTTGCTTTTAAATAACGTCTTTCTATGCTCAGCTGCCGGTTTAATTATGATTGGAACACTATACCCACTGGTTCTCGAGTTGGTTAACTCTGAAAAGATCTCAGTAGGCCCACCTTATTTTAATTTTGTTATTTTATTCCCTTGTATCCCGTTGTTAATTTTTGTTGGTCTTGCCATGTTCTCTACCTGGAATGGAAAAGGGAGTAAGCTCTTATTAAGATCATCCAGAGTTGCTCTCCTATCAATTTTGATTGGATTAGTTGTTTCGTTGCTAATTCTTAGTTACGACACACCATTGACCACCGTTGGATTAATACTTGCAGTTTGGACAATTATCACCGGTTGTCTGCCTCTAATCAGATCTAGAACCAGCGGTTTAGTAAAAAATCTACCGATGGCATTGGCCCATATTGGGTTGGGAATTATGGTGCTTGGAATCACCGTAACTGGTTCATACGGAATTACATTTGATGACACCCTAGGGTTTGGGCAGTCCAAAACGGTGGGTGAGTACGAGTTTAAATTAATCACCATTAATGATCGAACTGGCCCTAATTACATGGCTAAAGTTGCGACGGTAGAGATTTATTCTGAAAATCAAAAAATTAGCACTGTGTTTCCAGAAAAAAGAGTCTATGACACCACATCCCCATCAATGACGGAAGCAGGGATAGAGACTAATTTATTTAGAGACCTGTTTGTTGCACTCGGTGAGGATTTAGGGGGTGACATATGGAGCATGCATTTGCAATACAAGCCCCTTCTCAGATTAATTTGGCTGGGTCCGTTCATTATGATTCTGGGAGGTTTAGTTAGATTATTTCTTTTGAGACCGTTATCAAAGCCTGTGAATACATGAAACGAATACTTCCAATAATTGTTTTTCTTGGGCTATTTTTACTTCTGGCTAGGAGTCTATTTGTTCCTCAAATGGATCTTCCTTCACCCTTAATAGGTAAACAAATGCCTAGTTTTTCTCTTAACGAACTAGGTAAATCTAGCACTGTGACCGATCAAGATCTAATAGGGGCTATTGCTCTTATAAATATTTGGGCTACTTGGTGCGTGGGGTGTGATATTGAACATGATTTTCTGCTCGAGCTTAGTCTTGATCAAGATTTATCAATACCAATTATCGGGATTAACTGGAAAGATCGTGATGATTTAGCTAAACGTTGGCTGATACAAAAAGGCAATCCTTACAGAACAATACTCTCTGACCCAATAGGTAATACAGCAATTGATTTTGGGGTATACGGCGCTCCTGAAACATTCCTAATTGATCAGAAAGGAGTTATTCAATATAAGCATATTGGGCCTATGGATCGAGAGAACTTTGAGCAACACATCTTACCGAGAATAGTGGAACTTAGAGAATGAAAAGACTTCCTTTAATTATCTTCTTGTTCTCCTTTCAAGTTATTTCGGATGACCTTGATAGAAGTCTAAGTATGGACCAGCAACAGTTATATCAGGGGATTATTCAGGAAGTGAGATGCTTGGTTTGCCAGAATCAATCTGTCGCAGAATCCAACGCTGAACTAGCCAAAGATTTAAGACAGGAAATTTATCTGCAAGTGAAACAAGGAAAAAGTGAAAATGAAATAAAGAATTATTTACTGGAACGATACGGTGATTTTGTGCTTTATGAACCTAGTTTTAAACAGAGCACTTATATCTTATGGTTGTCTCCTATCCTCATACTTATTCTGATCCTAGGATGGTTAAGAAAAATAGGAGTTTTATAGACCATGACTGTTGAGTTTTATTTCTTTATTGCTGCGGGAACCCTAATTATTACTTGGAGCCTTAATTCTTTGTATAAAAGATCACCGTATCAGAACAAAAAGCTGTTAACTGTGCTTGGTACGATGGGGATAGTTTCAGTTGTTTATCTTTTTATTTATCAGAGTGTTTCAAACTATGAAGAAGCTAAAAATGAGGTTGTAAATCAAGCTGATAAAGTTCATGAGGCTTTAATGCAATATGTGGAGAGCAACCCGAGTGATGTCAATGCACTGAGGGTTCTTGCAGAGTACAACTTGGAGTTAGGTAATTATGATCAAGCCTATAAATACTATCAAGATGCTTATTTAATGAACTCCTCAAATGATATTGCAATTATCTTAGGGCTTATTGAATCTACGCTTCTGAGTCGACCTGAAGTATTGACCTATGATTTAAATGAGTTAATTAATCAAGCTTTAGCAATCAATCCAAAAGATCAACGGGCATTATGGTTTGGTGGTTTAATTGCTCGAGCCAATGGTGATCAAGTATTAGCAAAAGAGAGGTGGTTGATATTGTTGGAAGATTCTGAACTATCCATTGACATGCGGCAAGCAATTAATGAACAATTGAAGTTGATTAATTGACATTGATTTTAGAAAGGAGTACCGAGTGATTAATGAAAAAGTTCTGAAATATTATCAAAATTTACATCAATCAAGATTGAATCTTGTCTTGCACATTATCGGTTCAATCCTTTTTATATCAGCCAATCTTTCCCTTATCTATTTTATTTTTAACTTTGATCTTTTTAACCTAGCGCTTTCGTTTTCTGTGATTGTTTTAAGTATCATTTTACAAGGTATAGGTCATCAGTTTGAGCCTGTGCAATTTGAGGGTTTCAAAGGTCCTTTCGATTTTGTGAAGACCTTTTATTTGGAATTGATTGTTGTTTTTCCTGCTTTTTTATTTTCACCTTATTTTAAAGAGAATTGGAATAAAAAGGGTGCATAGGTGAATCGTATAATCAGCTGGGTTCTTATTCTTTTCTTGGTGCAAACACTCAATGCAACTGAACTATGGAGTGTTGACGAGTTAAAAAATAAGATTGATCACTCACCTCATCAGATGGTGCTTCTCGATGTTAGATCCATAGAAGAGTTCGCTTCTGGAAAAATAAAAAATTCAATTAATATCCCACATGAAGAATTGCTTTCAGATCTTGACCTTGTTTCTAAATATAGAGGGGAAAAATTAGTCGTGTATTGTCAAAGCGGTCGAAGAGCAGACCTTGTGATAAAAAAATTAGAAGATCATGGGTTCACAGGTATTGTTGATATAAAAGGAGATATATTGGCTTGGTCTAAAGCTAATTATCCACTAGAAATAGAGGAGGGGAGTTAACGTGACTAAATATTCTAGTAATACGACAGCCACACTGGTGTCTGTAAATATTGGTAAAACTATCGAATTTGTTAAGGACTCTATTGGAAGTGCCCAGGCAGAATTGGATGGTTTTGAGGGAGATAAACATCGAAGTTATATGCGAGGTGCTTATGAAGGTGAATCTTATCCGGCTGGTACCGTAAGAAGAAATGATCGTCAATGGTCAGCAGTTTCTAGTGAAGAACTGTCAGAGATTTCAAAAAAAATGAATCTTCAAAAGCCTTTAACTGCTCAAGAATTAGGAGCTAATCTTTGCTTTATTGGTGTTCCAAATCTCTCTCAGTTACCAAAAGGTACGAAACTGTTATTCCCTTCAGGTGCCGCACTAATTGTTGAGGAATATAACCCACCATGTCATGACATGTCGGAACAAATATCTAAAACCCATATCACTTCTTCGGGTGAAACCCCTGGCAGGTTGGATTTTCTAAAAGCAGCAAAAAAATTAAGGGGCCTAATAGGCGTTATTGATGTTGCTGGTTTAATTATTGAAGGCGATGAGGTTCAAATCAAAATTTATGATGCAGAACGCATGAAAAAGTACCTTGCAGAGTAAAATATTAATTATCCTCTGGTCGACCATAATAAAAATGGTGATTCTTAATCACTCTATACATATAGAGTATCAGAACAGTATTTAAAACAGTCAGTCCTAGCATTGCTTCAATCATAATCAATTCTCCTGTTTAATTTAATATCTCTTAATTAAGATCGATCTGTAACTTCCTGAAATAGAGCAGGCAGAAACTTGCACAAGTGGTTCATTTCTTCTGCACAATGAGTCAGTAAATCTTTAGCTAATCCGTCTGTAATCATCAGATTCTTTATTAACCGACTCTCAAGTAAAGGTCGAATTAACAAAGTTAGGATGCTGTTAGTGTGCCCTGGATTCATGCCCAACCAAAAGCTACTTTGCATTACTGAACCTTGCTGTGTTTGATTAACAAAATGAGTGATACTAGCGATTGAAATATTATTACTCATATCTCTAACGTGAGCACAAATCGCAGTTTCTTTGTTGTTTAAACTCGAGAAACCAAAATCTTCAGGCTCAACAAAGCTAATACACAAGTGGTTTAATTCAGTGCCTATATATTCCTCAACGTAGCTGTTCATATATAAGTATTTTTCCTTATCTGTTTTAAACTGTGAGTTGTCTTGTTTGAGACAAGCAGAGATATGTGCCTGAGGATGCCACAATTGATATCGTTCTGATTCATTTAAATGCCAACCAAACCACCAATCAATCATCCTTGGCGAGACTTCAGGCATCTCAGTGACACAGGTGATCAGGATCTCTTTATTTCGATTTCGATAAATGCCATTAGAAAAGACATTTTTTTTGTGCATCTGAGCAGCGTTTTTAAATCCTAAAAATTCAGAATCTTTAATGTTTTTCTTCAGGGTTTGTTGAATATCAATGGGCAGCTCACCCATGGGGATCTTGTATTTAGCTAGATCCATCTTTGGATAGAAGGTTATCAATAGTTTGAATCTCTTCCTCTGATATATCCCATGAAATAGCTTCTATGTTTTGAATCATTTGCTCTGGACTGGTTGCTCCCACAAGAACCGATGCAACCTGATTACGGTTGGCTATCCACGCCAGAGATATTTCTAGGATGTTACGCCCTATCTTAGATCCGTAATCATTAAGTTTATCGATAATGTCGAATTTATCTTCAGATGCAAAAGCCCCTTTCCATACTGCTAATCGGCTACCTTTGGGCGCTTCTTTATCTCTAGTAATTTTGCCTGTGAGCAACCCGCTTTCTAAGGGGAAATAAGGCAATAGACCTACCTGATGCTTTGAGCACGCTGGTAATATTTCCTTTTCTAAATCTCTACTTAAAACACTGTACCTAGTTTGCAGAGATACAAATTGATTTAATTCCTGAGTTAACGATGTCCATCCTGACTCTGAGATTTGCCAAGAAGCAAAGTTTGAAGCTCCTATGTATCTGACCTTACCGGATGTAATTAAATCTTCTAAGGTCCTTAACGTCTCCTCAATTGGAGTCTCTGCATCAGGGAAGTGCATTTGATAAAGATCAATGTAATCTGTATCTAATCGCTCAAGGCTTTCCTCAACAGCACCCATTATATATTTTTTAGTGCCACCACCTTTTATAGCACTTCTGCGGGTTGCAGGATCAGTACCAAATTTTGTGGCAATGATTACTTTATCCCTAATCCCTTTTATCGCCTTGCCTGTGATGGTTTCAGAGTTGCCACTCATGCCCCCATAAGTTGGTGCTGTATCTATGCAATTCACCTCGTTGTCAATGGCTGTTTTTATTATTTCTATGCTTTTTTCTTCATCACAAAAGAATCCAAAATTAAGTGCACCCAAGGTGATTATTGGTAGCTCTAGATCAGAATTGCCAAGTTTTCTAAATTTCATAATTTAATCCTTATCTTTTGTATTTATTACCACGGCATGGGAGTTCCATCACAGTTGACAAACAACGGCTTGGTTTCAATAGTCAGTTCTTCTATATAACTCATCATTTTGGTAACCGACTCGTAAGTCGTGATCATTGGTATTTTACCTTCCTGAATCATTCTGATTAATGCTTCAGGAACTATTTTAGTAAACTCTTCTGGTATTGGATCTTCTGGTTTTAAATCCAGAAAGCCTCGGGTGTCCACTAACCCAGGATTAATCAATGACACCATAATATTTTCACTCATTAATTCGTGATAGAGATTATGGACAGCCAGATGCAATGCCGCCTTACTAGATCGATAAGAGTACAGCGTCACTGGGGGAGCTATTTGACCGATGGACCCAGCTGCACTGCCTAAAAAGATTATTTTTTTTGTGTCACCTGATCGCACATTATCAATCAGCTTCTCTGTGATTCTAATCGGACCTATGGCGTTAACTTCAAAACTTCTGGCAAACATTTCATAATCAATTTCACCAAATTTTTGAGGATCAGGTGGACCCAAATAAGCAGCATTATTGATCAGAATATCAATGGGTTGATCATCTAGTTCATCGTACAGATTATTAATACTCTCTTGTTCGGTGATATCAGCGGCAATTATGTTTATGTTCTGACTGGATGCAGCGAGATTATTAAGATCATCAGCAGCATTTGGGTTTCTGCAGGTAGCAATAACGTTCCAGTTTTGATGGTCGTATTGTTTTACAAATTCAAGACCGATCCCTCTATTTGAACCTGTAATCAAAATTGTGTTTTTATCTTGGTTCATAACGTGCTCTCAATTCTAGGGATCGCTGGGTATTGCCATTTTTCTGAGTCAGTTTTTCTTGTTTGAGAAGGAATGACACAATACTCACCATCCTCAATGAGCTTATTCCATGCTTGATAATCAATTTGCCAACCTTTATCTCTCATTTCATGCATCAATTCCCAGTACACTCGGATAACAGTATCCTCATGTTTCCCAACAATTGTAGGCATGCCATCCGGTCCAGATTTAGGCACTTGAGCTTCAGCAATGACTTTATCTTGGAAGATATTCTTCAAGTTTCTTTTTAATGCTATTTTATCCATCCATTTTTGGGTCATAAAGTTTCTAAAGAAATAATATCTCATCATTGTCCTGTTTCGGTCAATTGGTGTTGAAAATTCATAAAAACAATTGTATTTACCAGAACCAATTGCTCCGATTTCTACCTGGCCTCTCAAAGTTTGACCCGCTATAAAATATTTTAATATTGATTTTACTTTCGTGTCTTTTTCACGAACATTTGCCCAGGCGCCTTTACTATATGTTGCTTCTGTTTCAATGAAAGCAGTCATTCCATAATCAGTTTTTTCAACTGTATGAGGAGGGGGTTGATAAGGGTTGTCTTGGTCTTCAAATCGAATGCCATGAACAATCGGTAGATGAACATAATCCAGGTTGCTAAATTTTGCCAGATGGAAATTAGATTCAAAGATCACGTCATGCGATACAAGTGTATATTCTGGATCATCTAGTTCAGGAATATCAAAAATAGGTTTGGCCTGATCAGGCTCATCTCCTAAAAAGGTCCAGATAAGTCCTTGTTTTTCTACAGTGGGATATGAATCTATTTTTACCCCAGGTGCACCTGTTTGAGGATCGTCATCACCAACAGCTGGTATCTTCGTACACACTCCTTCTCCATTAAATTGCCAACCGTGGAAAGGGCAAACAACTTCTCTATTTTTGCTGCAACTTCCATTTGCTAGGCTAGCTCCTCGATGAGGGCAGGCATTGCTTAAACAAGCAGGTCTACCCTGATTGTCTCTGAAAAGAACAAAGTCTGAGCCCAGCATTTGGACGTACATAGGCTTATCTTTGAGTTCCTCACTTCTTGCCGCTACATACCATACATTTGTGTACATCTGTTATTGTCCTTGTTAAATTTTAATACCTTATTATAAGTAGATAATAAGATACAATTTATACACTCTAAAACTATAAGTGATTAAACAAGTGAGTCAAATCAATAATAATAAATTAGGACCAATATTTCTCATGCCTGGAGTAGGAAGGATTAACGCACTAAGTATCTTTCCGGTGGCTATGCTGAATAACTCTGTTTTTGCATTCATGAATTTTATGCAACCTTATATTTTAGAAGAGCATTTAGGTATTGCCAGGCAGATCCAGGGAAGTGTGGTCGGCTCAGTGGCCACCATGCAGGAAATAATGATCCTATTGTTGACTGCACTTATGGGTGCCTTAGCAGACAAGGCTGGCAGGAGACCAGTGTTTGCTATCGGATTAATACTTATGGCCTTAGCTTATTTCTGCTTTCCGCTGATGACTGAAATTTATCATATTTATATGGTTAGAGCTCTATTTGCGGTAGGTGTTTCTGCAGCTTCTACAGTGCTACTTATCTACACAGGTGATTACCCTGAGGAAAGATCAAGAGGGAGATTGATTGGAATCATGGGGCTTTTTCAGGGTATCGGTGTGACCTTAACTTCGCTGGTATTGGTGAAAATGCCATCTGTCTTTAGCGATAGAGGGTTTGATCCAATAGAGGCGGGCACCTACACTTTGTGGATTGGAACATTAATTTGCCTTTTAGCTGCAATCATTGTCTCAATTTTTCTAAAACCTGGATTGAACCAAAAAAAGCAAAACACATCGTCGTTTAAGAAGCTTTTCAAAGAGGGCTATAGAGCAGCTAAAAAGGATGCAGATATTCGCTTGGCCTATTTTGCCTCCCTTGCAGCAAGAGGTGATTTAATTGTCGTTGGGCTTTATACATTTCTATGGACATCCAGATTCGCGATTGATAATGGCATGACGATTGAGGAAGGTTATGCAAGAGGTGCAACAATTGTTCCAATTATTGCATCGACCGTTTTAGTGACTTCCCCTATTTTTGGATTTATCATTGATCGCATCGGACGTATTTATGGCATTATGATTGCCTTTACTCTTGCATCTATTGGTTACACGGCCATGGGCTTTGTTGATGATCCCATGTCTAACAGCGTGATTCCTATAGCTATTGTATTGGGTATGGGAGAGGGTGCTGCCATCATTTCTTCTACCGCTTTAATTGGTAAGAGAGCACCTGTGGCTATCCGAGGAACTGTCTTTGGGGCTTTTGCAATGTGTGGAGCCGTTGGTCAAATTATAGCTGGCGGAGTAGGCGGGTTTTTATTTGATTATATTTATACAGGCCCCTATTTATTAATGGGATTTCTTAATTTTACTGTGATACTTTTAGCTGTATATACTTGGTATATAAAAAAAATGTGAGATAGAAGATGGCTAGTGTTGTTATTACAGGAAGCACAAAAGGCGTTGGCAGAGGTTTGGCCAATGAGTTTGCTCGACTGGGTCACAATGTGGTGATAAGCAGCAGAAGTGAAGACGATATTGTTAAGGCCACAAAAGAAATGAATAAAAAATCCAAAGGCGTAGTCATTGGTCAACTCTGTGATATATCTGATAAGAGACAAATTGAAGCTCTTTGGGATCTAGCAAAGAGTGAATTCGGGCAAGTAGATTACTGGATTAATAATGCTGGTTATGCCTCAGGCCAAAACCCAGTTCATAAAGTTCCTGAAAGCCTTATTAACACCATGATAAATACCAACTCTATAGGCACTCTATTTTGCTCTCAAGTTGCTATAAATGGTTTTAGAGCTCAAGGAAGCGGCAATTTGTACAATATGTTGGGAGGGAGCTTTGATGGAAAGTTTCTAACGCCCGGCATGGGTGTTTATAGTTCCACAAAAGCCAGTATTAATATACTGACTAAATACTTAATCTCAGAGAATAAAAACACAGGGATTACAATCGGTTCTATTAGCCCAGGAGTTTTAGTCACTGAAAACTGGTTAAACGAGCAAAAAAGATTAACCAGTGAGGAGT
>CAZVRH010000016.1:0-23163 GCA_964629335.1 uncultured Woeseia sp. | reverse complement strand
AGTTTCAAATCGACAAAAACTTTTTTGTCCTTTTCAACTAACCAATCAAGCAAACTGAAATAGTCGCCGGTCATCATCAGCTCCATACCAATTTTATAAAAAGCAACGCTATCGCTTAATTCTTCCACCAACCCTTTGGCTTGCTCAACCTCAGGTACATCTAGTGCAAAAATTAATCGGTCACGATTGTTGTTAGTCATTTACCTTGCCTCTAACACCTCTAATAGGTGTTCTTCAGAATATTCTGAGGTTAAAAATGCTTCGCCAATTTTTTTCAACAACACCAGTTGAATCTGTCTGCCTTTAACTTTTTTATCGCTCTGCATCGATTTAATAAAATCATCTGCTGCAATTGCAGGGGGCTCTGTTGGTAACCCGGCCTCTGCTAGGATTTCTTGAACCCTCTCGATTTCAGCGCTTGTTAATAATGACATCTTAGCTGACAGTTTTGATGCAAGTATCATACCTGCTGCAACTGCCTGCCCATGCGACCATTCGTTATAGCCTGTTTGTAGCTCTATCGCGTGTCCAAAAGTATGGCCAAAGTTAAGAATAGCTCTAATAGAATGCTCTTTCTCGTCGGTGCTCACTATTTCTGCCTTGATTTGGCATGACCGTTGGATGGCATAATCTAGAGCTGATTGATCTTGTTTTAGAATCTTTTGGAGATTCTCTTTTAGCCACTCAAGAAATTTATCGTCGTAAATTAAACCGTATTTAATAACTTCGGCTAAACCATCAGACATTTCTTTATCGTTTAAAGTTGACAAAAAACCTGTGTCGCAAACAACCGCTGATGGCTGATAAAAGGATCCTACAAGATTTTTGCCGTAATTATTGTTAACTCCTGTTTTACCGCCTACAGATGCATCAACCTGAGCTAACAAGGTTGTTGGAACCTGGATTAGGTTTATACCCCTCATAAATATAGATGCAGTAAAACCACCGATATCGCAAATCACTCCTCCGCCTAAACTAATAAGGGTTGCATCACGGCCGAAGCCTTCTTCAAGCATTTTATGAATAATTTTATGTACATTTTTTAATGTCTTTTCTTTTTCGCCGTCTGGAAGAAGGTAGGTGACAATGTTTTTATTCGGTAGATTTTCTTTGAGTGAATCAAGATACAAAGGGGCTATGGATTCATTGCTTAGAATGAGCACATCATTGCTCTCCAACTTATCTTTGATGGCCTCATCTTTCGAGCTGGTTCCTTTCCCAATAAAAATTGGGTAGCTCCTCTCTCCCAAATTAACTGTCTCAATATTCATTGATTGCTCTTATTGTTTCTTCTGTCGTTTCTTTCAATGATTTATCATCGGTAGTAATTACTATATCTGCTATTTCTTCATAGAGCGGCCCTCTTGTCAACATAAGCTCCTCTAGGACTTTTTGAGGGTTATCCTTCAGCAACAGTGGGCGATTGTTGGTTGATGACGTTCTCTCCGTTTGTGTGTTAACGCTTGTTTGGAGATAAACCACAAGGCCGTGTTTTTTTAATCGCTTTCTATTTTCTTTTGACAAAACAATACCGCCACCCGTGGAAAGAGCTATGTTTTGAATGCTTAAGCACTCTTTTAAAGTGGAGGCTTCTCTTTTTCGGAACCCTTCTTCGCCCTCCAAGTCAAAAATATAGGTGATGTCCACTCCTGTTTTTTTTGTAATCTCAAGATCTGTGTCTAAAAAACTTTTATTCAGTGCTTTTGCTAAAGACTTAGCCACAGAAGTTTTTCCTGAGCCCATAGGCCCTATAAGCAGAATATTGTTTTTATTTTTTGGCATTGGCGGATAAAAGCAATAAAGCTAAGAGTACATTAAGTTGGGTGTGTGTTGATTGAAAAATTATATTATCGTTGATCAATCGGAATATAGTCTCTTCTTTTTTCGCCAAGATAGAGTTGTCTTGGTCTTCCAATTTTTAATTTCGGTTGTGCTTGCATCTCACACCAATGTGTTGCCCAACCCACCGTTCTAGCTAAAGCAAACATTACTGTAAACATTTCCTTGGGTATTCCCATTGCTTGATAAATAATACCTGAGTAAAAATCAACATTAGGATATAGGTTACGCTCTATAAAATATTCATCTTTTAAGGCTATCTGCTCCAACTCTTGAGCCAACTCAAACATCGGGTTGTCGTCATTCTCCATTGCCTTTAAAACCTTGTGGCATTCTTCTCTGATTATAGTGGCCCTAGGGTCGAAATTCTTATAAACCCTGTGACCAAAACCCATAAGCCTAAAGCGGTCATTTTTATCCTTTGCTCTCGCTATATACTCTGGAATATTGTCCTTGGTACCAATCTCGTCGAACATCCTAACAACTGCTTCGTTTGCGCCGCCGTGCGCGGGACCCCATAATGCGGCCACGCCTGCTGCTATTGCAGCGTATGGGTTTGTTCCAGAGCTCCCGGTTAACCTTACAGAAGAGGTGCTACAGTTTTGTTCGTGATCAGCGTGTAAAATCAACAATATGTCTAGCGCTTTTGCAAACACTGGATCTATTTCATAATCATTGCCCCCACCAAAGAACAGATTCAATATATTCTCTGAATAACTTAATTCTTCTTTATATTCACCGGCTTCTGTTTGGTTCCTATGGTTGAGAATGGTTGCAACCAACATGGGTGTCTTCCCAAGAACATTGAAGAAGAAGTGTTTCTGGTCTTCGTGGTTCTTGATGTCTATCTCATCATGATAAAGGCTAGAAAGAGACGCCATTGCTGTGGTTAACATTGCCATTGGGTGGGATGTTGTCTCAAGACCTGAAAATAATTTTTTTGTTTGTTCTGGTAGAACCATATTGGGTTTAACGCTCGCCCTAAAATCCTCTAGGCCATTAACGCTTGGTAGCTCGCCGTTGAACAACAGATAAGCAACCTCTAGATAAGTGCTGGCCTCTGCAAGTTGCTCTATTGGGTAACCCCTGTATTCCAATATACCCTGCATACCATCAATATAGGTCACATAACTTTCACAGCTTGCTGTCGTTGAATAGGATGGGTCAAATGTAAATAAACCGGTGTTCTTATAAAGCTCTTTTAAATCAATTACACTCGGGCCTACGGCTGCTTCCTTAAGATCTAGCTCTAAAGAACCCGCCTCAGTGTTAAGGGTTACGCTTTTCTTTTTAGGTGACACCAGGTTATTTCTAAATACTACGACTGTATGCCAAAACGTTTTCTAAACTTGTCAACTCTTCCAGCGGTGTCCACAATTTTTTGCTGTCCTGTGTAGAAAGGGTGACATGATGAACAAACCTCTATGGTTAAGTCAGAGGATAGTGTTGACTTGGTTTCAAAAGAATTGCCACAAGAGCAAGTTACTTTGATTTTATTGTATTCAGGATGTATTTCTTTTTTCATTTCTTAAGCGGTTTGACCCAGTTTTTTATTTTTCCAGACCGAAATATTTTTCGGGACGCAAGCATAACGACTTGTAGAGATATTTTCAAGAAAATTAGACCTTCGGTCTTGCTGTTTTATCCACAAAATTTGTGGATAACTTTGTGGATATCGCTAAAAAATAAAGCAAAATGTTTAAAAACATTGATAATTACAAAATTGTATAAAAATTATACAGTTTTCTGTATTTATTTTATATTTCAAATACTTATAATATTTATTTATTGTAATATATTTGAAAAGAACCCTAATTGAACATGAAAAATTTAAATCTTTTTTTTCTGTGAATAATTAACCCAAAGATCGTTGCTAAAAAAACATCTAATTCATTAATGATCAATACCTTATGAAGACCTCAAACTTACAAAGCTTTTATGAAATGTTGTTTTAAAAGGGCAAGCGCCTTTGCCCGGTGACTTATTTTGTTTTTTAGTTCTGGCTTTAATTGGGCTGAGGTACTTCCCACAACAGGGTCAAAAAAAAGGGGGTCGTAACCAAAACCGTTTTCGCCTAAAGGCTTGTTTAATATTCTACCCTCCCAAAATCCACTAAATGTATAAATGTTCTGTGGGTCTTCAGCCTCAACCAGTGCAATAATACATTGGAACCTCGCTTTTCTTTCGCTCTCCTTTAAGCCTTCCAACCTTCTTAGTAGTTTATTGTTGTTTTCCTGATCTGTTGCGTTTTCACCGCTATACCTTGCTGAATAGACTCCGGGCTCTCCGCTCAGGGCTTCCACTATCAGTCCTGAGTCGTCCCCTATTGTTGTAAGACCGGTTATTTTGTTTACCTCTGTCGCCTTGAGAATAGCATTCTCCTCAAAGGTCTCTCCTGTTTCTGGTATTGCGTTTATATTGTAATCAGACTGTTTTACAATCGTATATGACGAACCTAATATGTCTCTAATTTCAAGAACCTTATGTTCGTTATTTGAAGCTAGCACTATGTTTTTTTTCTTCATCTATGGTTTGGAAAAGTTTTTTAGGATAATTTAACAAAGCATTATATATTTGTCGTGGTTATGAACACTAATAGTCCATTAATAATTGTTATATCGGCACCGTCAGGCACTGGAAAAACCACTATTGTTAAAGAGCTAATAAACAGGAACAACAATATGGTTGCCTCGGTTTCGTGTACAACCAGAAAACAACGAGGCAATGAGATAGATGGCAAAGACTATAATTTTATTTCCGCCGATATGTTTTCATCCATGGTCGAAAATAAATCGTTCCTCGAGCACGCAAAGGTTTTTGATTGTTTTTATGGCACACCAAAAAATGGAGTTGAGGACAACCTAAGGAAAGGGCTAACCGTTATTCTTGAAATTGATTGGCAAGGGGCCATGCAAATCAAAAAAGAAAGGCCGGATTGCATCATGCTGTTTTTAATTCCGCCCTCGAAAAATGCGTTGTTGGACAGACTCAAAAAAAGGGGCACGGACAGCACCTCTGAGATTCAATTAAGATATAACGCAGCTTTAAATGACATCAGTCACTACGGGGTTTTTGACAACGTCTTTGTTAATAAAGAGATTAATACAACAGTTGATGAAATAACCGCATTCGTTAAAAACGCTCCCCATGAAAACAAAACGCTAAGCGATGAGGCCAAGTTGATAATAAAAAGCTTTCGCTCCTCGGGCTAGAAACCTGTTGACATCTTCCTAGCGATTAGTAACCTATGCCCTCTTAAAATAATTGGTATGGATTATGGCTAGAGTAACTATAGAAGACTGTTTAGAGCACGCTGAAGGGCTTTTTTCTCTTGTTAAGGTTGCGTCAAAAAGGGCGAGGAGAATTGCAAACGGCTCGGAAACCTTGCTTGAGGAAGAGCAAAACGACAAACCCACTGTCCTTGCGCTTAGAGAAATTGCTGAAGGCCACCTTGATAACCCAGATTTTCATAGAACAGAGAGCGACTTAGAAAAAGAGCTTGCTGAAGAACTTGCCAGAACTGAAGAAGGTTCTATCTAATCTCTAGAACAACTATATAACAAACCAACTTCGAAAATCTGTCTCTGCTGTTGTAGAATTATTTCTATATTAGAAACTAAAGAGAACAAGCCAATTGCCTGAATCTGTTAAAAAATCAGCTGAAGCAATGTTGGACAAAAAACCAACAAAACTTTTAAAGCAATTAATATCTGAATTAGATTATTTGGACCAGGAAGAGCTTGTCTTGGTTAAAAAAGCCTACGCCTACTCAAGTGTTGCTCACGAGCATCAATCAAGAAAAACCGGTGAACCCTACATAATCCATCCAACTGGGGTTGCCAGCATATTGGCTGAGTTGCACCTAGACAAAGAATCAATCGCAGCCGGGTTGCTCCACGATGTTCTAGAAGACACCGTAATCAACGAAAAACTTTTAGCTGATGAATTTGGTGATGAAGTTCTTTCCTTGGTTGACGGCGTCAGCAAGCTAGATCAAATTGAGCACAGCGACATAAAGCATCATCAAGCCGAAAGCTTCAGAAAAATGATGTTGGCAATGGTTAAGGATATTAGAGTAATTTTAATTAAATTGGCTGATCGCCTGCACAATGTGCAAACCTTGCACGCGCTTGAAACACCCAAACAAATCAAAATTGCCAAAGAAACACTTGAGGTCTATGCTCCAATTGCAAACCGCTTGGGAATATTTAATATTAAAATCGCCCTAGAAGAGGAGGCCTTCAAATACGGTTACCCTTATAGATATAAAATTTTGGGTTCATCTTTAAAAAGGAAACTAGGAAACCAAAAACGCATATTAAAAAAAATTAACCGCCGGATCACGAAAAAACTCACTGATAACCACATTCCCCACGCAATTAAAACCAGAGAAAAAGATCTGTATAGCGTCTATACAAAAATGAAACGAAGGCGCCTGTCTCTGGATAAAATTATTGATGTTTATGGGCTAAGAATAATTGTGGGTAGCCCTCAAGAGTGTTATCGGGTGTTGGGCTTAGTCCACGAAGTCTACAAACCCATCATCGGTAAATTCAAAGACTATATTGCCATCCCCAGAATCAATGGGTACCAGTCAATTCATACCAGCTTACTGGGTCCCAATGGCACACCGATTGAGATTCAGATCAGAACCGAAGACATGGACCAGGTTGCTGAAAACGGAATTGCGGCACATTGGAAATATAAGTCGGAAAACGGAGACGACACAACCCCTCAAATAAAAGCAAGGGAGTGGTTAGCCAACATAAAGGAAATCCAAGGAGCTACTCACCCTGAAGAGTTTTTAGAGCGAATTAAGGTTGATCTATACCCCGATAAAATTTATGTGTTTAGTCCTGACGGTGATATTTATCGACTCCCAAACAACTCAACCTGTGTAGATTTTGCTTACGCTGTTCATACCGACATAGGAAACAGCTGCGTAGGGGCAAAAATTGACCGAGCTCAGGTTCCCTTGAGAACGGTTCTGGAAAGCGGACAAACAATACAGATTTTGACTTCAAGATACTCCAGCCCTGACCCCAGCTGGCTCTCTTTTATTACCACAGCAAAAGCCAGGCATAACCTTAGATCTTATCTCAAAGATCTCAATGTTGAACAGACAACCGTGCTGGGCAAGCGCTTATTTAACAACGCTTTAAATGCCTTTGGAAAAAAACAAAGACACCTTAAAAAACAACAAACCAAAGACCTTTTAGACAGAATGGGGTTTAACCGCATGGAGGATCTTTATGAAAGCATTGGTGTGGGCGACAAAAACCCCTTGCTTATGGTGCAAATTCTTCTTGGAGATGAACAACTTGAAAACAAATCAAACAGCAGAAAACCTCTTCTTATAAAGGGCACTGAAGGGGTTTCAATAAGTTTTGCAAAATGTTGTTTGCCTATTCCAGGAGACAAAATTATCGGCCATCTAAGCAAAGTAAAAGGGCTGGTTGTTCATAGAACAAAATGTCGCCACTTGGCGTCCTTTATAAAGGAGAGCAGCCGCTGGATTGGGGTTGAATGGAGTGACGACATTCAACACGAGTTATCAACAGAGATCACCATTCACGCCAAACATGAGCCAGGGACCTTGGCAGCTATAGCTGGAAAACTGGCGGACAACGGTTGCAACGTAGAGCAAGTATCGATAGTCACCGAATACGAAGATGAAACAATTGACCTTCTGTTCCAAATTCAGGTAACCAACAGAAAAGATTTGGCGGACATTATTAGGGGTATAAAAGCGATGGGTAATGTGGAAAAGGTCTCGAGGAGTCTGCACTAAGGTATGGGCAACAAAAACAACATCAAGGTTGTTTCAACCAATGAAGCCCCGCAGGCAATTGGGGTCTACTCACAAGCGGTTAAAACGGGCAACCTTCTTTTTGTTTCTGGGCAAATACCTTTGGATAAAAAAGGACAAATGACGGGGGGCAATTTTGAAACAAAAACAAAACAGGTGTTCGAAAATATAAAGGCCATACTTCGAGCCGAAGGTCTTGGTTTAAACAGCATCGTAAAAATAAACATCTCTCTGGTTGACATCAACAATTTTGACGTTGTGAACGACGTCATGGCCTCTCTTTTCAGCGCACCATATCCGGCGAGGGCTTTGGTTCAGGTTACCGCTCTTCCAAAATCTTCAGAGATTGAGGTTGAGGTGATTGCAGAGTCACTAAACCCTGATTAGAAAACTCATCAAAGCTTCTGATTCAAAAATGAGCACCGAGGAACTAACTGACCTAAAAGGTGTTGGGCCAGCGGTTAAGGCAAAACTGGAAAAACTAAGTATTAATAAGCAATCTGATCTTTTATTTTTACTTCCAACTAGGTACGAAGACAAAACTCAATTAAAAAAGATTGGTGCCCTTATGCCGGATCAAGAAGTGTTGGTAGAGGGAAGAGTTTTATTATGCAGTGTTGTTTACCGGGGTCGCCGGATGATGCTTGTTCAGCTCTCAGACGATACCGGGATACTGACGCTTCGGTTTTTTACGTTTTCAAAATATCAATCAAAAAACTTGGCAAGAAATACCGTTGTGAGGTGTTTTGGAAAAACCAGAAAAACCTCTTCAGGCATTGAGATAATTCATCCACAGTACCAAATCATAAACCCTGAAAAACCGACCCCTTTAAACAAGAGTCTAACGCCTGTTTATCCAACAACCAAAGGTCTTGCTCAAAGCAAGCTAAGACAAATCATAGGTCTGAGCCTGAAGCAACAACTTGGAAGCACGGAAGAGCTTTTACCTGATTCGATTATTAAAGAAATGGGACTAGGTACCTTAAAAAATGCCTTGAGCAAAATACACAACCCGCTGCCTTCTGAGTTGAACAATTTGGAAGCCTTTGAGCCATTAAAACGACTGGTTGTTGAGGAGCTAATAGCTAACCAACTAGCGTTAAGACACCTTAAAAAAACCACTCAATCTAACCCTGCTTTGACTCTTAATGAAGACCAGCTCATGGTGAGCGTTTTAAAGGCCTTGCCGTTTAAATTAACAAACAGCCAATCCAGAGTAATCAATGAAATCAAAGACGACCTTGCCAAGCCTGTTCCAATGATGCGCTTACTTCAAGGGGACGTGGGTTCTGGCAAGACCGTTGTGGCTGCTGCTGCCATGGCAATTGCTGCAGCAAGCGATTCTCAATCGGTGTTAATGGCTCCAACCGAATTATTGGCCGAACAACACAAAAACAGCTTAGAAAACTGGTTCAAGCCACTGGGGGTTAATGTGGTCATACTAAAAAGCAAGCTGGTTAAGAAACAAAAAGACCTCATACTCAATCAAATCCAATCAGGTGCTGCCTCGATCATCGTCGGGACGCACGCCTTATTTCAAACACAGGTTGAATACAAAAACCTGGGCTTGGTCATTGTTGATGAACAACACCGATTTGGGGTAGACCAAAGACTAAGTTTGGTTAAGAAATCACTATCAAATGATGCGGTTCCACACCAATTGATTATGACCGCGACCCCCATACCAAGAACTCTAGCTATGACCGCTTATGGAGATCTTGACACTTCGGTACTGGATGAGCTGCCCAAAGGTCGAGGCGCTATTAAAACTCTTGTTATACCAGAAGATAAGCGGGGGGAAGTGGTTCAAAAAATTGATCAGGAAACCACGGAAGAGAAGCAGGTGTATTGGGTCTGTCCCTTGATCGAAGAATCCGAAGAACTTAATTATGAAGCTGCTGAGACGGTTTTTAAAACTCTATCCTCAGAGCTTAAAAACAAAAAGATTGGCTTGGTGCATGGGCGACTTAAACCCGATGCTAAAAACCAAACCATGTTAGATTTTAAAAACAATCTCATTCAAGTGCTGGTTGCCACCACCGTTATTGAAGTCGGTGTCGATGTGCCTAATGCGACAATCATGGTTATAGAAAATGCAGAAAGGCTGGGGTTATCACAGTTGCATCAGCTCAGAGGTCGTGTTGGTAGAGGCGTTCACGAGAGTCTGTGTATTTTAATTTACAAAAAACCTTTGAGTTCTGTTGCAAAACAAAGGCTTAGTGTTATCAAAAAAAGTCTTGATGGATTTTATATTTCTGAAAAAGACCTGGAACTTAGGGGGCCTGGTGAGCTCTTGGGCACAAAACAAAAAGGGTTAATTGGTTTAAGGGTTGCAGATATTTCAAGGGATGCTTATTTGTTGCCATCCATCAATAAATTGTGCGCAGACTTTGACAACAAGCACCCTGGTTTAGCTAAGAAATTAATTAAGCGCTGGGTTGGCGAACAAATTGTCTACCGAAATGTTTGATTTATAGCTAGACTGTCAGTTTTTATGAGTTATGAATCTATTGTTTGAACAAATTGAATCGTCATCACCAAATGTAATTTGGCTAGACAAAATAGAAAAGATGCCTGGCTTCAAACCCAACCCCAGCATCAAAAGCTGGCTGACAGAAACAAGGTTGTTAACCAACCGAATTAAGAAATCTGGTTACAAACATACGATTAGAGTCTTAAGGGAAGAGCTCGGGGCAACGCCCACGCTGCTTAAAAACAAACACCAGAGTGAGATTAACTATATTAGAGAAATTATG
The DNA here is from genome assembly GCA_964629335.1 of uncultured Woeseia sp. GTDB lineage: Bacteria > Pseudomonadota > Gammaproteobacteria > Steroidobacterales > UBA11654 > CACPJA01. Next base: position 12,759 of record CAZVRH010000016.1, on the reverse strand, counting down.
CTTTCAATAAATAACGACGCCTGTCTTTTTGCCCAAACGCTGGTGCCTAAAGCAACTCTGGACACGCACCGCTGGATTAAATCTTTGGGAGACCAACCGCTTGGTGAGAAACTCTCTACTCTGCCCAAAGTTTCAAGAAGTGTTTTTGAATACGCCTGCCTGGAGCTTTCTGGTGTGCCCGTCTGGGCTAGACGCTCTAGTTTCGAAATTGATAACACTTTTTTATGGGTAGCAGAGCTCTTTCTACCAGCAATTGGCGGCTTCAAAAACCTAGACGAATGACCAAAATAAAAGCTTATCTTAAGCTTATGAGGTTCGACAAACCCATTGGCTCTCTCTTGCTTCTCTGGCCTACATTATGGGCTCTTTGGTTGGTTAATGGGGGTGCCCCGGAGACAAAAATGCTTTTGATATTTATTGTCGGTGTGGTGGTTATGCGTTCAGCTGGATGCGTAATTAATGATATCGTTGATAGAGACATTGATCCCGCTGTTAAGCGCACAAAAACTCGGCCCCTTGCTAACCGATCAATAAGTCTTCGCGAAGCCTTTGTTTTGCTTTTTGTGTTGTTGTTAACTGCGCTGCTTTTGGTTTTACAGCTTAACTTTGCCGTGTTTTTATGGGCTCTTTGTGGTCTATTTATTACGGTTCTTTATCCTTTTTGTAAGCGTTTTATCTCTGCACCCCAATTGGTTCTTGGTTTTGCTTTTAGTTGGAGCATACCTATGGTTTACGTTGCCCATAACCTCGCACTAAACACCGGGGCTTATCTGCTATGGTTGAGCGTGTTTTTTTGGACGCTAATGTATGACACTTTTTATGCTTTGGTTGACAAAGAAGACGACTTAAAGATCGGCATTAACTCAACTGCCATTTTGTTTGGAAAACAAACAAGAGTCATTACTGCTCTAATACAGGCGATAGTAATTATTTTGTGGGTTTTGGTTGGTTTGCTGTATGGCTTAAGCGCGATATATTTCTCTTCTCTGGTGGTTGCTGTTGCTTTGTTTGTTAGGCAGCAAGTGTTGATTAGATCTTTGGTGCCTGATCAGTGCCTTGTGGCTTTTTTAGAGAACAACTATGTGGGGTTGATAGTTTTTATAGGTATTTTTCTAGCCCTATTATTTGGGAACTAACAACCAGAAAAGATTTCCGTAAAATGAGATTTAAAACAAAGTGTTTCTTTGATTGTATTCTGACCCTTTTTTAAGGATAATGCTCTCGATCATTTTGATAGATAAGCTTTATATAGAAGGATTTTTATGGCTTTCGTAATCGTAGCAATCATCATTGTTGTCGGAACGGTTCTCTGGAACGCGGTTTCACCTTGGTGGTTTACACCGCTTGCTTCAAACTGGGGGTTTTTAGACACCACAATCATTATTTCATTATGGGTAACCGGGGTTGCTTTTGTTGCCGTCTCGGGCTTTATAATTTATTGCGTTATAAAGTTTCCCTATAGAGAAGGACACAAAGCCGAATACCAGCCTGAGAACACCAGGCTTGAAGTGCTTTTGACCGTGATTACCACCGTTGGTGTTGTGGTGCTTCTGGCGCCAGGCTTGATTGCCTGGAATCAGTATATTGTCCTCCCCGATGAAGGTATTGAGGTTGAAGGTGTTGGGCAACAGTGGGTCTGGAGTTATAGGTTTCCTGGAAAGGACGGGGTTTATGGCAATACCAACGGTCGCCTTTTTAGCTCAACAAACACGTTTGGCATTGATCCGAACGACCCGAACGGTCAAGACGATATATTAATCAGAAGCGCTGAAGTTCACCTTCCAATCAATGAAAAAATCATTTTCCAACTTAGATCGAAAGATGTTTTACACGATTTTTATATCCCACAATTTAGAGCAAAGATGGACCTGGTTCCTGGTCAACAATCAAACCTGTGGTTTGAGCCAACCCTTCTGGGAACATATGAGGTTGCCTGTGCGGAATACTGTGGAACAGGGCATTACGCAATGAGGGGTTTAATCACAGTGGATTCGCAAGAAGATTTTGACTCTTGGTTAGCAGAACAGCCTACTTTTTTTGAAACCTTAAACGAAGGTGTTGAAGGCAAAGGTAAACAAATTTCACAGACATTAGGTTGTGTCGCCTGTCATAGTGATGACGGTGTTAACGGCATTGGCCCAACCTGGAAAAACACTTACGGAACTGAACGACAGTTAGATAATGGAGAAACCGTGTTGGTTGACGACGCCTACATTAAAGAGTCGATCGTTAACCCCATGGCTAAAATCGCAGGAGGTTACGCCCCGGTAATGCCTGCTTATGCGACCCTCTCGGAAGAAGAGCTTGAAGCAATAACAGATTATATTAAAACCCTAAGTGAATAAGCTTCAAAATAATAAAATGAGTAAAAAAATAGACTAAGGAGTAATTCAACAAATGGATCAAAATTCAGCTACTTATGAAGGTCAAAAAATGTATGACCCTAAAGGTTGGTGGGGTCGTTATGTTTTTTCGCAAGACCATAAAATAATCGCTCTGCAATACATTTCTGTTGCTATGGCCATTGGGCTTACGGGGATGTTTTTGTCTTTAATGATGAGAATGCAGCTAGGTTTTCCTGGCGTCTTTGAATCAATTGACGCCGGTTCTTACTATCAAGATGTCACCATGCACGGAATGATTATGGTGATCTATCTGTTAACTGCTCTATTTTTGGGTGGGTTTGGAAACTACCTTATCCCTTTAATGCTTGGCTCTAGAGATATGGCTTTTCCGTTTGTCAACATGCTTAGCTTTTGGGTTTACCTTCTATCGGTTCTGATTTTGGTTTCTAGTTTTTTTGTAGAGAGCGGCCCAACCGGTGCTGGTTGGACCCTTTATCCTCCTCAATCAATTTTAGAGGGCACTCCCGGAGGAGATGGCGCAGGTATTCTTCTTATGTTGCTTTCTTTGGCTGTGTTTATTATTGCTTTTACAATGGGCGGGTTGAACTATATCACCACAGTCCTTCAGTCTCGAGCCAGGGGCATGACTTTAATGAGAATGCCTTTAATTATCTGGTGTATCTTCTTGGCAACCCTATTAGGTCTTTTGGCTTTCCCGGCGCTTCTTGTGGGCGCTATTATGTTAATTTTTGATCGTGTAGCAGAAACCAGTTTTTTCATGCCAGAAATTTTTAAGGGCGGTGAAGTGCTAGACTACGGTGGGGGTAGCCCAGTGCTGTTTCAACATTTGTTTTGGTTTTTCGGTCACCCTGAAGTCTACATTATCGCGCTTCCAGCATTTGGTATCATCTCGGAGTTAATTAGCTGTCATGCGAGAAAAAACATTTTTGGCTACAACATGATGGTTTGGGCATTAATTGCTATTGCGGGTATATCTTTTATTGTTTGGGCACATCATATGTATGTTGCTGGGATGAACCCTTATTTAGGTTTCTTTTTTGCTACAACAACTCTCATCATCGCGGTTCCCACCGCAATTAAAGTTTATAACTGGGTCATCACGCTTTGGAATGCGAACATTAAGATGACTGTTCCTATGCTCTATTGCCTAGGATTTTTAATCACTTTTTTAATCGGCGGTCTTACAGGGCTTTTCCTAGGAAACGTTGCTGTTGATGTCCCGCTGTCGGACACCTATTTTGTGGTGGGCCATTTTCATATGGTGATGGCGGTTTCGCCTGTTTTGGCGCTCTATGGGGGGCTTTATCATTGGTACCCCTCTGTGACAGGCAGAATGTTAAACGACAACTTAGGAAAAATACATTTTTGGATTACCTTTATTGGTACGTATCTAATTTATTTCCCTATGCACTATATCGGCTTTCTTGGTGTTCCTCGGCGATATTACTCAAATGACCAGTACGACTTTATCCCCCAATCTGTGAACGACCTCAACCAATTTATAACCGTCTGTGCCCTTGTTGTGGGTGCCTCTCAATTCATCCTTCTTTATAACTTTGTTGTTAGTGCCTATAAGGGCAAAGAAGCAGGATCAAACCCTTGGGGTGCATGCACGCTAGAGTGGCAAGCTCTTGAGTCGCCTCCTGGACATGGTAACTGGGGTGAAAAACTGCCTGTGGTCTACCGATGGCCTTATGATTATGGTTTGCCTGGAGCTACAGATGATTTCGTTCCACAAAATGTTCCTGATGAACAAATCACTTAAACAAGAATGGTCAACGCAATAAACAACCAAGAACGATTTATGGGCCTAACCCATGGTCAGGTTTTTGTTTATATGCTGATGACCGTGATCTCGATTTTGTTCTTGTTTGTTACCAACGCGTATTTATTCAGAATGAATTTTGAAGACTGGAATCCGATTCCAATTCCTTCGTTGTTATGGGTCAATACCGGGTCGTTGGTTCTGGCTAGCTTTGGAATGGCTTGGGCCAAAAGTGGGGCTAAGAGAACCAGTATACAGACAATCAAAGCAGGGCTATTAATAGGCGGGGTGTTTGCGGTTACTTTTGTTACCGGTCAAACCTGGGCCTGGCAGGAACTGTTTGCTTCCGGCTACTTTTTAACGTTAAACCCGGCTAACACCTTCTTCTATCTAATCACGGCTCTTCACGCTTTGCATGTTTTGGGCGGTGTGGTGGCGTGGTTTTATGTCACCCTAAAAACATACAAACAAGATGAATCCATTCTTAAACCTGAGTCAATAGGGCTTTTGGGTAGCTATTGGCACTATATGTTGCTGGTTTGGGTTTTGTTATTTGTCTTACTTTTAACCACATAGAGAGAGATTTATGTCATCAAATCAACATGTTTCTTATGAAGACTCAGTCCCTGATAACTTAAAAGGATTGGTTGCTGATTGGTCCTCTGACGTTCAGACCTTTAAGGTTCGTTGGAGCAAAGCAATGATGTGGATCTTTCTGGTCAGCGACACCTTTATCTTTGGCTCTTTTCTCTCAGCATACATGGCAGTTAGGCTCACAACCACAGTGCCTTGGCCTAACACAAGCGAGGTCTTTGCGTTACATGTTGGCGGGACTGAGGTGCCCCTTCTTCTTATTGCTATTATGACCTTCATTTTGATCAGTAGCAGCGGAACCATGGCGATGGCGGTAACCTCGGGGTACAAGAAACAACGAGTGAAAACCGGCGTGTTGATACTGCTGACAGCCCTGGGTGGCTTAGCCTTCGTAGGCATGCAGATGTTTGAGTGGAGCAAATTAATTTTTGAGGAAGGCATTAGGCCTTGGAGCAATGAGTTTGGCGCCCATCAATTTGGCGGCTTCTTTTTTATGATCACAGGGTTTCATGGTCTTCACGTGTCTATCGGGGTCGTGTATTTAAGCATTATTGCTAAACGAGTTTTAGATGGCCGATACGATCGGCTTGATGACTACCAAATTGTTGAAGTAGCCGGTCTTTACTGGCACTTTGTTGATTTGGTTTGGATATTTATCTTTGCATTCTTTTATCTTTGGTAGAGAAAAACATTATGAACGAACAAGAAAAACCTTTTAAGCACCCGAGTTTTTACCCTGGGGACGCTGTTGAAACAGAGCACCCATTTAGCTTATACATTAGCGTTTGGATACTGCTGTTTGTGCTTAGCTTTTTTTCATACATGGTTGACTATATACAAATAGAAGGCTACCTGCGGTGGTTTTTAGTCACGGTTTTTGCCTTTTTAAAAGCGGGTTTAGTGGTTGGTGTGTTTATGCACATGGCGTGGGAGAGAATGGCCTTCTTGTATGCAATTACACTGCCGCCACTGTTCTTGCTTGGTTTGGTCTCAATTCTTGCCGTGGATGGAGCGTTTGTTTACTACATTAGGGATTTGTTTATGTCATTGACAGGGTCCTAGCTCTTCAACCAACCCTCGTGCCCAAAACCAAAACGATTATAGCCTTCACCACCCTGTTGGCGTTTTGTGTCATTGTTTTTGGTGCCTATGTTCGGCTCACAGATGCCGGTCTGGGTTGTCCTGATTGGCCTGGTTGTTATGGTTTTATAACCGTTCCAGAAACAGGCGATGAGCTAGCAAAAGCAGCGGAACTGTTTCCGGGTCAAACCGTTGAATCAGGTAAAGCCTGGAGAGAAATGATTCATCGTTATATCGCCAGTCTTTTGGGGTTGTTGATAATGGTTTTGTTTTTATTAGAGCTCTTGAAAAACAACCGGAAACCTTTGGCTCAAAACTTTTCTCTCAAGCTAACCCTGGGTTTGTTTTTGTTGGTGGTTTTTCAGGGCTTGTTAGGGATGTGGACGGTCACACTTAAGGTTCATCCCTTTGTGGTGCTCTCGCATTTGATTGGAGGGCTTGCAACGTTGTCTTTGTTGTTTGTTTATTTAAAGCGCCACAACAAAAACGAACAATCCTCATCAAACCTTACCCCGCTCTTTTTTTTAGGGTTTCTTCTGCTGTTTGCACAAATTATCTTGGGCGGTTGGACAAGCACAAATTACGCCGCTTTAGGGTGCCCAGATCTTCCTTTGTGCTATAACCAGGTTTGGCCCTCAAACATGGACTTCAAGGAAGGGTTTTTAAAGTGGCAATCGTTTGGAAAAAACTATGAGGGCGGACTTCTCTCGCCGCCGGGAAGAACCGCTATACATTTTATGCATCGACTAGGAGCTCTTGTGGTGACCTTTGGTTTGGGTTGGATTGTTTTTAATTACGCCAACCACCAAGCTCAAGAAATTAAGGTTGCAGCGAGGTTTTTAGGTTTAGCGTTGTTGGCTCAACTAATTATTGGTGTTGTTATGGTTTGGTCGGGAATCGCTTTGGTTTTTGCAACCGCTCACAATGCTTTTGCCGCTATTTTGTTGCTGGCGTTTGTTAATCTGGTGCACGCAATCAAATACAGATAAAGCTACAATAGCTCTCAATGGATGCAGAAAATATTTTAGGCCAATTAAATGAGCCACAAAGAGAAGCTGTAACTTCCGGCAGCAGCTCGGTCATGGTTTTAGCGGGTGCTGGGAGCGGTAAAACCAGGGTATTGGTGCACAGAATTGCTTGGTTGGTCAGTGTTGAGAAAAACTCGCCATTAAACATTTTTGCCGTCACCTTTACAAACAAAGCCGCCAACGAAATGCGAGAAAGAATCTCGGAAATGCTGGGCCTTGACACAAGAGGAATGTGGGTTGGAACCTTTCACGGCTTAGCTCACAAGTTCCTTCGGCTTCATTGGAAAGATGCCGGGCTAGATCAAAGTTTTCAGGTTCTTGATTCGGACGATCAACACCGCCAAATCAAAAGGCTGGTAAAAGACCAGGGCCTAGATGAATCCTATTATCCTCCCAAAGAAATACAATGGTTTATTAACACACAAAAGGATTTGGGGTTAAGGGCAGACAGTGTCAAAGATAGCTCAACAAAAAAAGAGTTTATCCAGCTCTACAAGGACTACGAAAAAAAATGCCAACAAAACAACTTGGTGGATTTTGGAGAGCTGCTCTTGCGTTGCTACGAGACATTAAAAATATCGCCCGACTTGTTGCAACACTACCAAAAGAGGTTTAGCAACATTCTTGTTGATGAGTTCCAAGACACCAATGAGATTCAGTATCAGATGGTTCGGTTATTAACAGGCAAAACCGGCTTTGCTTTTGTGGTTGGCGACGATGACCAATCCATTTATAAGTGGAGGGGAGCAAACAGTGCAAACATGTCTCGTTTTCAAAAAGAGTTTGTGTCTGTGAAAGCAATCAAGATGGAACAAAACTACCGTTCCACCAAGACCATATTGGACGCCGCGAACGCGGTGATATCAAACAACAACGGACGCTTAGAAAAAACCTTATGGACGTCTGAAGCGGCAGGCCCACAAATTAAGTTGGTTGCTAACTATGATGAATACGAAGAAGCTCGCAATATCGTTGATACCCTTCTGGCCAAATCAGGTCCTTTGAAGGATGTTGCGATCCTTTATAGATCAAACGCTCAATCGAGGGTTATTGAGGAAGCCCTGTTGCAGCACTCTATTCCCTATAGAGTCTATGGCGGTTTTAGGTTTTTTGATCGAGCTGAAGTGAAGGATGCGCTTGCTTATCTTAGGCTCGCCATAAACCCTAGTGATGACTTGGCTTTTGAGCGAGCGTCCAACTCTCCGCCTAAAGGAATAGGGTCAAAAACATTAAATCAAATTAGGTCAGCGGCCCAAAGCGAAAACCTTTCCCTTTATGTCGCTTCCTCAAGGCTTGTTGAAAACTCAAAACTTAGCGGAAGAGCCAAAAACGCGGTTGGCGGTTTTATCGCACAGATTCAAAACATACAAAAACAACTGCTAGATAAACCGCTAAAAGAACAGTTTGAGATCGCAATCAAGGAATCAAAGCTTGTTGGGTTTCTTGAGAAAAAAAAGACCGAGCAGTCTGCTACCAAAATAGACAATATTATGGAATTAATTAATGCGTCACACGGCTATAGGCCGCTTTTAGATGAAGATGAAACGACACCGCTTGAGTCTTTTCTTGCCCACGCAGCACTTGAATCAGGAGAGCACCAAGCCAGTGAATGGCAAGACAGTGTTCAACTGATGACCATGCATTCTGCAAAAGGTTTAGAGTTTCCGTTGGTTTTTATTGTTGGGATGGAAGACGGACTCTTTCCTCACCAGAGATCGCAAATGGATCCCGGGGGGTTAGAAGAAGAGCGTCGCCTTTGCTACGTGGCAATCACACGATCGATGAACGAGCTCTATATTTCTTATGCAAACCAACGATTGGTGCACGGTAACACAAACTATTGTCAGCCCTCGAGGTTTCTTTTTGAAATCCCAGAAGACTTAATTGATGAGGTGTCCAACCAAGGTGTTTTATCTAGCCCAAGAACCAAACACCACCGCCAATCCAAAAAAAATAAGTCCGGTTTACTGTTGGGCGAAAGGGTTGCTCATCCTGTTTTTGGCGAGGGTGTGATTATTGCTATTGAGGGCGACAACGACAACACAAGAGCCCAAATTAATTTTGAAACTGAGGGCACAAAGTGGGTTGTTTTAAGCTATGCAAACCTGAAATTCATGTAAAATAAACCAGAAGAAGTATGAATATTTTAATACTAGGTGCGGGTCAAGTGGGTTCTTCCTTAGCGGCTCAACTTGCAAACAAAGAAGACGACGCTGTAACTGTTGTTGATATTAACCCGGACAAACTTGAAAAACTTTCGGGTGTTGCCGACCTCGGAACCATTAAGGGAAATGCTTCGTATCCCAAAACCTTGGAACAAGCGGGTGCTGAGGGTGCTGATATCTTGATAGCGGTAACCAGCAGCGATGAAGTTAATATGGTTGCTTGTCAAGTTGCCTCAAGTCTTTTTAACACACAAACCAAAATAGCAAGAATCCGGGCGTCAGAGTACACCGACAGATCAGAGCTGTTCTCAGAGAACGAGCTTCCCGTTGATTTTATCATCAGCCCTGAAGACCTCATCACAAACCACATTATTGAAATCATTGATCATCCAGGGGCTTTTCAGGTCTTGGATTTTGCCGACGGTAAAATAAGAATGGTTGGGGTTAAAACCAAGCCGCAAGGTTTTCTTGTAGAGAGCCCGATCAGTGCCCTGCATGACCACCTAGGAAACGAAAAGGTTAGGATTGCAGCAATTTATAGGGAAGGAGAAATGATTGCCCCTAAGGGAAACACGGTTATAAAGGCAGACGATGAGGTTTATTTTATTGCTGCGCCTGAAGACATAGACCATATGATTACTGAGTTTAATCAAGACCAAGAAAAAGCCACCAATATTGTTATCGCCGGTGGCGGTAAAATTGGATTAAAGCTGGCCAGCAAACTAGAAGAAAACAACCATGTAAAATTAATTGAAAAATCTACTCAAAGGGCAAAAGTTTTAGCTGAACAACTCGATACAACGATTGTTTTAAAAGGTGATTCATCAGACGATGCTTTACTCAAAGAAGAAAACATAGAAAACAACGATGTGTTTCTGGCCACCACCAATTCAGAAGAGGCGAACGTTCTTTCTGCCATGGTTGCTAAAAAAATGGGCAGCAAAAAAGTTATGGCTCTAATCAATAAAGACTCCTTTTCAGGCCTGATGGAAACAGACAGTATTGATATCGCAATATCCGCAGAACAAATCACGATTAGCGCTCTACTCTCCCATGTTAGAAAGGGCGATGTTGTAAAAGTCCACAGTTTAAAACGCGGAAACGCGGAAGCTCTAGAGGCAGTGGCTCACCCGCACGAAGCCTCTCAGGTTGTGGGTAAGCGCATTGAAGACATAAACCTTCCAGAAGGTGCGTACATAACCGCTGTTGTCTCCAACGAAGGTCAAATCAAAACCGTTCACCATACAACGGTTATCGCCCCTGATGATCATGTTGTTGTTTTTATAGACAATAGGGATACTATTACAGAAATAGAAACAATTTTTGAATAAACCCAATTAAGCATCGCTTTGCTTTTCACAAACCATGGCTCTAAATAATTTCAAATCAGTCCAAAAAACCTTGGGTTTATTGTTGATGGTTTTTAGTTTTTCTATGTTGGTGCCTTTTATTGTTTCTGCGCTATTTAACGACACCTATACGGCCTCTTCTTTTTTGGCCTCCTTTACCTTCACGCTCTTTTTTGGTTTAGCGGTTTGGCTTCCAAGTCGTGAGGTAAATTCTGAGATCAGGCTCAAAGAGGGGTTTATGATTGTTGCCTCGTTTTGGATAATTCTTGCTCTGTTTGGCGCCATTCCTTTTTTAATGTTGCCGGAAAGCACTTTAAGCATCACCGATGCCATCTTTGAGTCCACCTCAGGGCTAACCACCACTGGGGCAACGATAATGACCAATATTGACTCGTTACCAAAAGGTTTGTTGTTTTACAGGGCCCAGCTTCAGTGGCTTGGGGGGTTGGGCATAATTGTGTTAGCGGTTGCTATTCTTCCTCTTCTTGGTGTTGGCGGGATGCACTTATACAAAGCAGAGGCGGCTTCTTCGGTGAGAGAGCCCAAGTTCACCCCTCGGCAAAAACAAACCGCTAGATCCTTGGCCTATATTTATATTATCCTCACAGCCTTTTGTGCCTTGGGTTATTTGCTTGGGGGAATGAATCTTTTTGATGCTGTGTGTCACGCCATGACTACCGTTGCCATTGGCGGATTTTCAACGCACGATGCGAGCTTTGGTTTTTTTGAAGGCTCTACCTTAATTTTTTGGGTCTCGAGTGTTTTTATGTTGCTAGCCGGTATCAATTTTTCACTGCACTTTTTCGCTTGGAAACATAAATCCCTCTCCACATATATAAATGACTCAGAATTTAAAGCCTATCTGAGTTTATTGCTGTTGGTCATCGTGATTGCCGGCCTTGCTCTGATCACAAGCTCATCAAAAAACCTAGAAACAGTCTCCTTTTCTGAGCTTTTCTTTCAAGTGGTCTCCATTGGAACAACCACCGGCTACACCACAGCCGAGTATGGTTTGTGGCCTATTTTTATCCCTTTTTTATTGTTGGTAATAAGTTTTGTGGGAGGCTGTGTTGGCTCGACCGGTGGGGGCTTAAAAGTCGCTCGTGTCTTAATTTTGTTTAAACAAGGTCTTCGAGAGGCGAAGCGCTTGGTCCACCCGAGCGCTGAGATTGTTGTAAAAATTAACTCAAAAGGGGTTGACCAAAAAATTCTGGATTCCGTTTGGGGTTTTATGTCTGCCTACATAGGCATCTTGGTTGTGTTTACTTTAACCATGATGGCTTGCGGTCTAAATGAGCTGACCGCTTTTTCTGCTGTGGCCGCCTCTTTAAATAACCTAGGGCCAGGGCTCGGAGATGTTTTTGTTAACTACAATGCTCTTGGGTTGCTGCCTAAATGGGTTTGTATATCGGCGATGGTGCTAGGAAGGCTTGAGATTTTTGCCCTGTTGGTTTTGTTTACTCCAACTTTCTGGCAAGACTAGTTTTATATGTTTGCTGTGAAACAGGCCTTGCTCGCCTTTAATAAAATCAATGTCTCGCTAGGCAAGCTTATCTCTTGGTTGGTGCTCATTATGGTGATTACTGTTTTTGGTATCGTGATCCTAAGGTATGTGTTTTCGGTTGGCTGGATTTGGCTTCAAGAGCTGGTTACCTGGATGCACGCCGTGGTCTTTTTGCTCACAGCCGGCTATACCTTGAGCGAAGACGCCCATGTTCGGGTTGATGTGCTTTATCGCCGCTGGTCTAAAAAAACCCAACAACAAATTAACTTTTTTGGAAGCCTGTTTTGTTTGTGTCCCGTCTCTTTGTTTTTGTTTTTTGGCTCACTCGACTATGTTGACGCTTCGTGGACAATTAAAGAAGCCTCTAAAGATGCAGGCGGACTAGACTACCCTTTTATCCCTTTATTAAAAACCGCTATTCCAATCAGCGGTATCTTGCTTTTTATACAGGGGTTGTTTATTGCTTATAAATCCATTGGTGCTAACGATAATGATTGAAGCTGTCCTACTGTTTTTTACCGTCATTTTGTTTTTGCTTATTGGTTATCCGGTAGCTTTTACTTTGGCTGGGGTTGCTTTGCTCTTTGCAGGCATCGGGCTGCTCACTGGCAACTTTGAAGCCGGGTACCTCAATGCATTGCCAAGCAGGCTCTTTGGAATTATGACCAATGAAACTCTAATCGCGGTGCCTTTGTTTGTGTTTATGGGAATCACTTTGGAAAAATCAAAGCTGGCTGAAGATTTATTAGAGACCCTGGGTTCATTGTTTGGAGGCTATAGGGGCGGTTTAGGTTTAGCTGTAGTTCTGGTTGGTATGTTGTTGGCTGCTAGCACAGGCATTGTGGGGGCAACGGTGGTTACCATGGGTCTTTTGTCTTTGCCAACCATGTTAAAGCGGAGATATAATC
>CAZVRH010000015.1:0-23838 GCA_964629335.1 uncultured Woeseia sp. | reverse complement strand
AGTGAGAGGATTAAGAATCCTAATAGACCCTGGAAAAAAGCCACTATAAAGGTTCCTTTGATGGTGACTTTTGTGACCGTATTAAATTGATCAAGTAGATACCTTTCATGATCGTCATCCATAGGGAAGGCACTGATGACATTATTAATAATATTTTCACCATCTTTTAGGAAAAAGAATATCAAGTAGATCATTACTAGAGATGAGATTACAAAACTGAACACATTTTCTGTGATTCGAATAAGAGATGAGTAAATAATTTTAGAAATACTGTATGCAAGTTGATTGAGTTGTTTGCCCAGTTCTTCTATATCAAACCCAAGTTTAACTGCGGTATTCTCAAGATTTGGAATGACGGTCAGCATTGAAGAAAGGAAAGATTTGATGTCGTAATCTCCTGATTCTATATTTGCAAGAATCTGAAGGACCTCATTGCTAATCGCTCCAAGTAAAAAAATACTCGGCAGAATGACTAAGACCAAAATGCTAAAAATAGTTATAACACTACTGAGTGAGGATCTGTTCGTTCTATTGTTAAGCCAATTGTATAATGGAGAAAAAAGTATCGAGAAGATCACCGCCCAAAAAATAGGAATTAAAAAATCAATAAGCAGCGTTGAGAACAAAATCGTGATAATTCCAAGTGTTATGAAATATGCATTATTACTTTTCATTTGTGTTTTTACTCCAAAAACTCTTAAATAATTATAATCTTAAACAATGATGAATAGGCTGTATTTTTATTGTGAATAATATTGTAGATAATGTAATTAGAGAATTGGAGTTTAAAGCAGGGATAACTCTGGCGAGTTTTGGCCTTCAAGCTGAACTAAAGTCTATTCAGAATTATCTAAATAAAGAGTCCATTGATGAAGATCTGAGAGATGCCTGTCATATTATCTTTAGAACCCACTTTATTAGAGAGGCGCTCAAACGGGATGATGCTGAAGACGCCTGTTACAATCTAATTATGCTCTGGGATCACTGTTCTAAGGCAGGAGATGAGAATTACAATGAGATTTTAGTGGATTCAATCGAAAAACTACTTAAAGTCACAAATAAAAGAACTAAAACAGTAAAGAATAGGCACCTAAGGGTTTTAGAGCTTAATAAAATGAATTGGTCTATTGACGCAATAGCTGCAGACACAGGTTATTCTAGACGTCAGATATCCAGAGTCATTAATGGACATACTAAAAATTAGCTGTTCTGGTCGGGACGAGAGGATTTGAACCTCTGACCCCCTGAACCCCATTCAGGTGCGCTACCAGGCTGCGCCACGCCCCGAAATTAAAACATTTAATCTAATATATCAATTACCGCTTCTAGGTCTGAACGAATGTCATTTAAAGCAGAAGATTTTGATTCTTTTTGTGATTCATCGACAGATAGTTTTTGTTTAGCCCCTTTTATGGTGTATCCATTTTCATAAAGCAGCTCTTTAATCTGTCTTATAAGTAAAACATCATGTCGTTGATAATATCTTCTGTTTCCTCTTCTTTTAATTGGGTTTAGTTGAGTAAATTCTTGTTCCCAGTATCTTAAAACATGAGCTTCAACAGCGCATAAGTCGCTCGCTTCACTAATGGTAAAGTACCTCTTAGTTGGTATTGAAGGAAGTTGCGAAATAGTTTCAGTCATTTGAAAGTTTTTTGACAGCTTCTTTGAGTTTTTGGCCAGATTTAAAGGTAACAACTCTGCGAGCAGATATTTCTACATCTTCTCCAGTTCTTGGATTCCTACCCGGTCTTGGTGACTTATTTTTTAGTTGAAAATTACCAAATCCAGAAAGTTTAACCTCTTGTCCTTGTTCCAATAGAGCTTTTATATTATCAAATAAAGAATCGACCAACTCTTTGGCTTCTCTTTTATTGAGTCCAATTTCGTTATTCAAGTCTTCAACAATTTCTGATTTAGTTAAGGTCATTATCTTACTTTTATTTTCATTTTTTTGAGTAAATGTTGATTGATCTTCAACATGTGTTTATCGATCTCATCGTCATTAAGGGTGCGTGATTTTGATTGAAAAATCAAGCCTATAGAGACACTTTTTCTACCCTTCTCTATTTTATCACCCTTAAATACATCAAAAATTATAGTTTCTTGTAAGTCTTTGATTTTGATGGCTTCTATTAATTTTATAACTTTATTAACTTCTATATCTTCATTCAAAATTAGTGACAAGTCTCTTCGAGAATAAGGAAAGTATTTAGACGGTGCATATTTAAGATCAGAGGATAATTTTAGTGCATTATGGTTGAGCTCAAATAAGATTGGGTTGAATTCTAATTTTAGGTCGTCAGAGATCTCTGGATTGAGTTCACCCACGTAGCCGACAACTTTGTTATTTAGATTGACCGATGCAGTTCTCCCAGGGCAAAGCATATTATGTTTAGTTTCTTTAAAGGAGACTGATGATTTCAAGTTAAATATTTCTAATAAAGTTTGAATATCTCCTTTGACATTATAGAAATCATTTGGATTATTGGGTTGCCCCCATTGTTCATTGTTTACGTTGCCGTATGTGAGGCCAGATATAACTGTTATCTCATGAGGTGATTTATCTAGGGATGAAAAAACTTTTCCAACTTCAAACAAACGCAGATCTTTTCTTTGTCTTTTTATATTATAAACAAGATTTGACAGCAAACCAGGCCATAAAGAATTCCTCATCACTGACATATCTATAGATAAAGGATTCTGAAGGTCCATGACATCGGTACTTGAATTGTTGGATGAAGTATTCATAGAAGGGCTTACAAAGCTGTAGTTAATTACCTCTGAGTATCCAAGATTACAAAGTAGATTATTAATTAAATCTCTTTTATCCAATCTTTCTGTATTTTTGCCAAGGCTAATATTCATAGATTCCTGAGATTCAGGAATATTTTCGAAGCCATAGATTCGGGCAATTTCCTCAATCAAATCACACTCATCTTTAATATCGAATCGATAACTAGGGGCTGTAATACTCCATCCCTGATAACCAAAGTCTTTTTCTTGAACATCCATATCAAGCTTGAGGAGAATTGATTTGATTTTTTTATTAGGGATTGTAATACCTAGAATCCTTTGAATCTGTTCTTTTCTTAAGGCAATAGATTTATTCTGTGGCTTATCTTTCTTGCTCATTGATTGATGAGATAGGCCATTTTCTCCACCCGCTTCTTGATTAAGAAGCTGAGTAAATCTTTCGACAGCGTGATTTTGAATATTTGGATCTACTCCCCTTTCAAATCTTAAGCTTGCCTCACTAGAAAGATTTAGCATTCGAGCCTTACCCATAATTGTTTCAGGATTAAAGTAGGCTGATTCCAATAAGATTGATGAGGTGGATTCTGAAATCCCTGATTCTAGACTTCCCATGATACCGGCGATACCTAATGGTTTATCTCTGTCAGCTATAATTAAATAATCTTTATCTAGAATTTGCTGGCTGCCATCCAAAATAGTCAATGCTTCCTTATTTTTTGCCCTACGGACAATAATTTTAGAGTTAATATAATCAAGGTCGTAGGTATGCAATGGTTGTCCTGTTTCGAGCATTACCATATTTGCAATATCCACAATCAGATTGACAGATTTAAATCCACATAAATTCAGGCGTTCTTGAAGCCACTTGGGCGATTTAACTTTACGGTCATAATTTTTTATAACTCGAGTTATAAAAACTGGACAGTCTTTGTAAGATTTAATTTCTACAGGGACAATATCTTTATGATGGATTTCAGAGCTGGGTGTTTGCAATGCTTTTATAGGTTTTTTCCCTACGGCAGACAATTCTTGCAGGATCCCTTTAACACTGAAACAATCAGCACGGTTGGGTGTGAGTGAAAAATCAAGTACAGGTCTTTTTTGATGCGTGGTCACTTCACACTCCAATCCAGAAAGTGTCAATTTCTCAACAATTTTTCCAGGATCGAGATCCTGTTTATAGAATTCATTCAACCATTCAATTGGGAGTTTCATAATTTATTTAAATTGACTCAAAAAATTTAAATCATTCTCAAAGAAGAGTCTGATATCGTTAATCCCATATTTGATCATGGTCAATCGCTCAACGCCCATACCGAATGCATAGCCACTGTATTTTCTATTATCAATACCAAGGTTATCGAGAACATTAGGATGCACCATTCCGCAACCTAATATTTCTAACCACTGACCATCTTTAGATAATAAGTCGACTTCGGCAGACGGTTCTGTAAACGGGAAATAGGATGGCCTAAATCTTAGACTCATGTCGTCATTAAAAAAGACATTGATAAAATCGTGAAGAATACCTTTTAAATGGGTAAAGTTAATATTTCTATCTATCACAAGACCTTCAACTTGGTGAAACATTGGTGTATGCGTTATATCGGAATCCCTTCTGTAGACTTTGCCAGGTGCTATAACACGGATAGGAACCCCTTCCCTTTCCATGCTTCTAATTTGAATAGGTGATGTATGAGTTCTTAAGAGGTATTGAGTATCGAAGTAAAATGTATCATGCATTGCTCTTGCAGGGTGATTCTGCGGTATATTTAGAGCAGTAAAATTATGATATTCGTCTTCAATTTCAGGACCATCATCAACGATAAACCCTGCATTAATAAATATTTTCTCTATTGCGTTAAGGGTTATAGATAAGGGGTGAATTTGCCCAATGGGTTTCGTTTTTCCTGGAAGAGTAACATCTATACCTGCTCGATCTATGCTTGCTTTAATTTTCTTATCATTTAATTCGGCTTTTTTAACAGCAATCAGTTTTTGAAGTGTTTTTTTTACTTCATTGACCTTTTTACCAAATTCTGGTCTATCTTTTGGATTAAGTTTTGAGAGAGATTTTAGCTCTAAGCTGACTTTCCCTTTTTTTCCTAAATAAAAGACTCTAACAGAGTCTAACTCCTTTAATGATAAGCAACTGGATATGTCTTCTTCAGCTTGACGATTAAGTTCTGACAAACTATTTGTCATATTAAGATTTTTCTAAAGCCGCTTTAGCTTTGTCTGAAAGAACTTTGAATGCTTCTAAGTCATTCATTGCTAAATCTGCCAGAATTTTTCTATCAATCTCTACGCCGGCTGATTTAAGACCGTGCATTAATTTACTATATGAAAGGTCATAGAGTCTGGCAGCAGCATTAATTCTGATAATCCATAATGATCTGAATTGCCCTTTCTTTTTTCTTCTGTCTCTATAAGCATACTGCCCAGCTTTAATAGCTGCTTGTTTGGCAACCTTAAACAGTCGGCTTCTAGCTCCATACTGACCTTTTGTTTTGTTCAGTATTTTTTTATGTTTAGCTTTTGAGGTAACACCTCTTTTTACTCTGGCCATTTTATTTCCTTGAATTAACTATACGGCAGTAGTTTCTTTATACTTTTCTTGTCACCATCAGCAATAAGAGAAGACGATCGGAGATGTCTTTTTCTTTTGCTGCTCTTCTTAGTAAGAATATGGTTCATGTGCGATGAACTTCTTTTATATTTACCGCTTCCGGTCTTTTTAAACCTTTTTGCAGCTCCTCTATTTGTTTTTAGTTTTGGCATAATGTTTCTTCTAATTATTTTTCGGGGCAACAATCATTACTAGTTGCCTGCCTTCAAATTCTGCTTCTTGTTCAATCATTGATACTGTTTCAATATCTTTTAGTACTCTCTCTAATAAATGATGTCCTAGCTCTACATGTCTCATTTCTCTACCTCTGTATCTAAGAGAAATTTTTACTTTATTTCCTTGATCAAGAAAGTCCCTTATTTTATTAACTTTTACTTCGTAATCACCTTTTTCAATCAAGGGTCTAAATTTTATTTCTTTTACTTGAATGAGCTTTTGTTTTTTCTTAGCTCCTTGTGTCTTCTTTTTTTGTTCAAATAAAAATTTACCGTAATCCAAGATTCTGCATACTGGTGGTTCAGTGTTTGGGGAAACCTCAACTACATCCATTCCTTTGTTGCTAGCTAGCTCCATTGCTTCGCTTATACTTAAAATGCCTAGTTGGGTTCCGTCCTCATCAATCAGTCTTACTTCAGAAGCATTAATTTGATTATTTTTTCTGACCCTCTTTTTTGCAGCGATAATTTTCTCCCTATATAACCAGTTCTTTTTTTATTGTTTTCAGGAAATTGTTTAATTTCATATTTCCTAAGTCATCACCCTTTTGAGTTCTAACAGTAATTTCTTCACTGCTGACTTCTCGATCCCCAACTATTATTAAGTACGGTACCTTTTTTAAAGTGTGATCGCGAATTTTAGAGCCTATTTTTTCGTTTCTCAAGTCAATTTCTGCTCTAAACCCATTTTTTTTCATTTTATCTTTAACGTTTTCTGCATAGTCGTTTTGTTTTTGATTGATTGGGATGACACAAATTTGGGTTGGCGCAAGCCATAACGGGAATTTTCCTGCAAAATGTTCAACCAGAATTCCAAAAAATCTTTCTAGAGAACCTAATAACGCTCTGTGAATCATTATTGGATGATATTTTTTTCCGTCATTGCCTATATAGTTCATATCAAAGCGATCTGGTAAATTAAAATCTAATTGAATAGTAGAGCATTGCCATAATCGTCCAATCGCATCTTTAATCTTGATATCAATTTTTGGGCCGTAAAATGCCCCTCCACCTTGATCAGTTTTATAATCTAGATCTTTGGCTTCTAGGGCTTTAACTAAAGCATCTGTGGCTTTATCCCAAATTTCTTCACTGCCGACATACTTTTCCGGCTTTGTGGCCAGATGAATTTCAAATTCTTTAAAATTAAATGCATTTAACATTTTGAGTGCTAGATCCAGTATTTGCTTTATTTCCTGCTCAATCTGGTCTTCTGAGCAAAATATGTGAGAATCGTCTTGGGTAAAACCCCTGACTCTCATTAAACCGTGAAGCGCACCTGTCATCTCGTGTCTATAGACCGTACCCAATTCTGCCCACCTAATAGGAAGATCTCTATAGGATCTAATAGTGTTCTTATAGATCAAAACATGAAAGGGGCAATTCATTGGTTTTAATCGATAAAGTTGATTTTCATCTTCGATTGGCTGGTACATGGATTCTTCATAGAAATCTGTATGTCCCGAAGTCTCCCAGAGAGTATTAAGAGCGATGTGCGGTGTATAAAGAAATTCATAACCGGCTTTCTCATGTTCTTGTTTCCAATAGTTTTCAATAATGTTCCTAATTTGAGCTCCTTTTGGATGCCAGAAGACCAGGCCTCCTCCGGCATCTTCTTGGATGCTGAATAAATCCAGATCTTTTCCGAGTCTTCTGTGATCTCTTTTTTCAGCTTCATCAATCTGAGTAAGGTAATTATTAAGTTCTTTTTTTGATCTCCATGCGGTTCCATAAATTCTTGTAAGCATTTCATTACTGGAATCACCTTTCCAATATGCGCCTGATACTTTAGTCAATTTGAACGGGCCTATAAAACCTAAGTTCGGCAGGTGTGGGCCTACACATAGGTCGATAAATTGAGTGTCTTGATTAGTGTAGATTTGGAACTCTGAATTTTGTTCAGATTCATTAATAATGTTGATTTTATAATCTTCATTTTTATCTTTGAAAAATTTAATTACCTCTTTTTTTGAGTGGAGAGATTTTTCAATGGTTGATTTAGATTGCACAAGGTTCTTCATTTCAGTCTCAATAGCCAATAGATCATCTATAGAAATCGCTTTGTCTGAAAGGACATCATAATAAAAACCATTATCTATAGTCGGGCCTATTGCTAGTTTTGAGTTGGGAAATAAGTTCTTTATAGCTGCAGCGAGGACTTGTGCGGCAAGAGTATGACGCATAATTTCTAAACCTTCATCTGAATCAATTGTGATTATAGATACAGAACAGTCTTGTTGAATTCTTTCACTTAAATCTTTTTGTACACCATCGATACTCATTGCTATGGCGCTTTTAGCCAAGCCTGGACCTATCTGTTGAGCTAAGTCAAGTCCTGTAGAGCCTTTTGGTAAGTCCTGTTTAGATCCGTCTGGTAATGTAATATTCATTTTATTAATGGCTTCTTATTGTAACTGAAACCGATTTAAAAGATGGCGTTCTACTTCTTTCATCAGCGTTTTGTGGGATCAATATATTAGCCTCTGGCATATAAGTCATTACATTTCCTGGTTTTATGTTGTATTCAGCCAGGATAAGCCCTTTCATGATTCCTGTGTCACTGCTGACATCAACTGTGTCACCACTTGATAGTCCTAAAGATTGAATATCGGCAAGATTGATATAGAGAATATTTCTGGTTTTCTGTTTTCTGTAGGCATCTTTCTCATCATATATCATTGTATTGAATTGTCCTTCGCTTCTTACCGAAGTTAGGTTAAATGAACTAATGTCTTTTTTAGAGTCCCAATTAGTGTGTCTGGGAATTTTAAAAATTGCTTTACCAGAATTTGTATTGAATTCCGGTTTTAATAAATAGTTTCCACCGATATGAAAATCTTTTTTCTCAGTATCGATTCTGTTTATATCTTTAAAATTTGGCAAAAGCTTTGAAATTGCTCTGCGTATGTTTTTATGTTGTTTGAAGACACTGAAATTAATGATCTCTTTATTAATAATGGCTGTTGCTACATCTGATATTATTTCAACCTCTGAATTAATATAACTTCTTTCTTGTTCATCTTGGGCTTTGAAAGGCAGTATTATATTTTCTCCCACTATGCCATTTAGATTAGTTTGATTTAGAGTAGAGTTGATCATCACTTTAAATGGTATTGAGCTTAATGCCGTCTCTGAGAAATCACTATCTGGATTGACAGAAAATAGATTACCTCCTAACAAAAAAGCAAAGTCAATCTCACCTTTAGCAGCAGATTGGATACATGACAAGGTATCCATCCCCTGGTAATTTGGTAGAGATAAATTATATCGTTGTTCGATAAGTTCAAAAATTTTTGATTTTAACTCTTCACTAATGCCCATAAAACCAACATTTTTAACATTGTCATGCCATCTAAGAGGTAGCAGTCCTCTACCCTTTTTCCCAATCATTCCTCTGAGAAGTGCGACATTACTTATAGATTCAATATTTTCGGTGCCATTGATATGATGGGTTAATCCCATTCCCCAAGTAAATACAGTGTTTTCTGATTTGAGATAGATTGAGCTAATTTTTTCAATTTCATCTATTTCTACGCCAGAACTTTTAGTAATTTTTTCCCAACTTATACTTCTTACAAATTTGAAATAATCTTCATAATCTTCACAAAAATCATCTAAGAATTTGATATTGTAATGCTGGTTCTCAATTAGGAATTTAGCAATTCCTGTTAATAAGGCAGCATCTCCTCCCACATGTGGTTGACAATAATGGGTAGGAGAAGAAAATTTTTCTAAACCAGATTCTAGAGATGGGTTGACAATTATGACCTCCCCTCCTGTTCGACTGTGTTTTGATAATGCTTTGATAAAACGTGGGTGATTAGAAGCAGGGTTGGCACCTAACACAAAGATCAGATCTGCTTTGTCTAGATCCTCATAACGTATTGTGGACGGCCCTTTTCCTATAGTTGAAGTTAAAGCAAGTCCAGACGCTTTATGGCAATAGTTAGAGCAATTAATTATATGATTGCATCCATATACTCTTGCAAAGATTTGGAGAATTAAAGCGGCCTCATTGGAGGATCGCCCTGAAGCATAAAAGAAACCTTTATTTGGATCTGCTTGTTTTAATTTATTACCGATAAGATTTATAGCATCTTCATAAGTTATTACCGAATAAGATTGAGCTCCTTGTTTTTTATAAAGCGGATTAACAATTCTTCCTAAATCATTCAATTGTTTTGGAGAAAGCTTTTTTAATTCTTCGATTGTATTGTTTTCAAAGACTTGATTAGGAATAGGTTCAGTTATAGTTTGCATCTTTCTTAAGGATTTACAGTTATTGGTATTTGATTTAAATCACTTTTACGGTTCTTTTGCCATTTAGATCGATGATTTGCAGGTTCAACCTCTACTGCAGTAACTTTATATTCTGGGCAATTAGTGGCCCAATCACTGTTTTCTGTTGTCACGACATTAGCACCAGTCTCAGGGTTATGGAATGTTGTGTATACAACACCTGCTGGTATTTTTTCTGTGACAAACGCTTTTAAAGTGGTTTCCCCTTTTCTACTCCTTAATAAGACCAATGAATTATTATCGATACCTCTAGTAGAAGCATCGGCTGGATGTATCTCTAAAACATCTTCATTCGACCATAATGTATTATGAGTTCTTCTAGTCTGTGTACCAACGTTATACTGTACTAGGTTTCTTCCTGTTGTAAGCAATAAAGGAAACTTTCTATTAGCAGTTTCATTTGTGGGAACATAATCCGTTATTATAAACCGCCCTTTACCACGTACGAACTCATCAACATGCATTATTGGTGTACCTAAAGGTGCGGATTCATTGCAGGGCCATTGTATACTGCCAACTTCATCAAGTTTCTTGAATGATACACCAGTAAAGGTAGGTGTTAACTCTGCAATTTCATCCAGTATTTCTTCAGACGATCCAAAATTCATTTCATAACCCATAGCCGCAGACAAGTCTTGCGTAATTTCCCATTCGTGTTTTCCAGTTATTGGTTTCATTACAGGCCTGACCCTATTAATTCTTCGTTCTGCGTTTGTAAACGTGCCATCTTTTTCTAAAAAAGAAGTCGCAGGCAGAAAGACATGAGCAAAGTTCGCTGTTTCAGTTAAAAATAAATCTTGAACAACAACACATTCCATGGATCCAAATGCTTCTTCTATATGTTGAATATTTGGTTCTGACTGTAGAAAGTCCTCACCTTGAATATAAATACCCTTGAATTCGCCCCCAACTGCTGCATCAAACATATTTACTGATCTCATGCCTGCTTCGTTTTGTATTTTGACATTCCATTTTTTTTCAAAAATTGACCTTATATCATCATCTGTAATGGGTCGATATCCAGGTAATTCATGAGGGAATGAACCCATATCGCATGAACCTTGGACATTGTTTTGTCCTCTCAGTGGATTTACACCCGCTCCTACAAATCCGACATTACCTGTTGCCATAGCTAGATTTGCCATTCCCATGACCATTGTAGAACCTTGTGAATGTTCTGTTACACCTAAGCCATAGTATATTGCACTATGGTCACCAGATGCATAAAGGCGTGCCGCTTTCCTAATGGTTCTTGCATCAACGCCTGTTGGTTTCTCTGCTGCTTCAGGAGAATTTGAATTATCTTTTATAAAGTCAATCCAATCATTAAACGATGCTTTATCACATCTACTTTTAATATATTCGTGATCAATCAAATTTTCATGAACAGCTACATGTGAAAATGCATTTATCAGTGGCACATTAGATCCTGGTAAAATGGGAAGATGAAAATCAGCTTTGATATGGGGTGATTCTACGATGTCTGTTTTTCTTGGGTCGACGACTATTAATTTTGCACCTTGCCTAATTCTCTTCTTCATTTGAGATGCAAAAACAGGGTGCCCTACTGTTGGGTTAGCACCAATAACCATTATTACATCTGCGTTTTGAATACTCTTAAAGTTTTGCGTTCCTGCTGATGTTCCAAATGTTTGTTTTAATCCATAACCTGTGGGTGAATGGCAAACCCTTGCACAAGTATCTACGTTGTTGTTTCCGAAGGCAGTTCTAATTAGCTTTTGAACGATATAAGCTTCTTCATTGGTGGTTCTAGCAGATGTAATACCACCGATAGAGTTAGTGCCGTATTCATTTTGTATTTCTTTAAAACGTTTTGCTGCAAATCCGATGGCTTCATCCCATTCAACCTCTTTCCAATTATCATTAATATCATCACGGATCATTGGCTTAGCAATCCTGTCTTTATGTTTTGCATATCCCCAAGCAAATCTTCCTTTAATACAGCTATGTCCATTATTAGCACCACCTTTTTTGTATGGAACCATTCTGACCACATCGTTGTCTCTTACCTCAGCTTTGAATGAACACCCAACACCACAATAAGCACAAGTAGTTAAAACAGTTTCATTGGGCATACCCTTTTCGGTTATTGATTTTTCTATCAAGCTACCGGTCGGACAGGCTTGAACGCAAGCTCCACAAGAAACACATTCAGAGTCAAAAAAGTTTTTAGAGATTCCGGGTTTGATTTTAGATTCAAAACCTCTTGATTCTATAGAGAGTGCAAAAGTACCTTGGACTTCATTGCATGCCCTAACGCACTTAGAGCAAACGATACATTTTTCAGGATCAAAGTTGAAGTAAGGGTTCGATGCATCCAACTCAGCATCTAGGTGAGTACAACCATCTTTGAAATCATATTTTGAAGTAATCAATTGATTATTCCTAAGAAGACTATGATCATCGGCCTGTGTTTGTAGATCACAATCACCATCTGCTGAACAAGTGTTACAGTCAAGAGGATGATCTGAGATATACATTTCTAATAAATCTTTCCTTAAAGACTTTAGGTCAGAATTCTTTGTGATCACTTTCATTCCATTACTAAGTGGTGTTGTGCATGAGGATGGATAACCAAACCCTTTTCTGCCTTCAAAATCTACAATACAAAGTCTGCAGGACCCAAAGGCCTCTATATTATCTGAAGCACACAAGCTAGGTATATCTATTCCAACCATAGCTGCCGCTCTCATAATAGATGTCCCTTCTGGAACTGTTATTTCAATATCATCTATATGGCCAGTAACATTTTTATCAGATGTTATCTTTGGTGTTCCGTAGTCTTTTTCTTTTAATAAAGTCATGTTTCAATTAATTCGTTTGGGAAGAATTTAATTATAGAATGAATTGGATTTGGCGTCATTCCACCCATTGCACATAATGAAGTCGATTCTAGTGTATTGCACAACTCATGCAACAATGCAGCATCATCTTTAGATGCTTTATTTCTTTGCAAGCGCTCAATTATTTCCACTCCCCTGACTGACCCTATTCTGCAAGGTGTGCATTTACCACAAGATTCTTTCACACAAAATTCCATAGCAAATTTTGCTTGTTCTGACATATCTACAGAATCATCAAAGACAATAATACCACCATGGCCTATCGATCCTTTAAGCTCTTCTAGTGATTCTATCGTTAAAGACGTCTCTAGCATATTAGATGGTAAGTAGATGCCTAGAGGACCTCCAATTTGTATCGCATGTACTGGCCGTCCTGATTTTGTGCCAGAACCAAAATTTTCTATAATCTCTCTCAGAGTGATATCAAATCGGGTTTCTATAAGACCTCCATTCATTACATTCCCACTCAATTGAAAAGGCATAGTTCCTTTCGATTTGTTTGTTCCAATTTCTGAAAAATCACAATCATCATCCACTAAGAGCGCAGGGATAGTAGCTAGGGTAATAACATTATTTATTAGGGTGGGTTTACCAAATAATCCTCTGATCGCCGGTAGAGGTGGCTTTGATCGAACTAAGCCTCTACGGCCTTCAATACTTTCCATCATCGCGGTTTCTTCGCCACACACATAAGAACCAGCGCCAATTCTTAACTCAATATCAAAGTTAAAATCTGAGTTTTGAATATTTTTACCTAGTAAATTATTGTTCGATGCGATATCGATAGCTTCGCTGAGAAACTCTTTTGCTAATGGGTACTCAGACCTTAAGTAGATATAACCTTTTGAAGCACCTACTGCATAGGCCGCTATTGTCATACCTTCAATGAGTGCAAAAGGATCTGATTCCATCATCAATCTGTCCGAAAAAGTGCCGCCATCACCTTCGTCCGCATTGCATGCCAGATATTTGATCCCGCTGTCTTGATCAAAGACTGTTTGCATCTTAATTCCGGTTGGGAAAGCTGCCCCACCTCTCCCTGTAAGGCCTGAGTCTTTGATTCGATTAATGATTTGTTGAGGGCCAATATCTAAAGCTTTGAATAAGGATTGATATCCTTTGGTGCTTTTATAATGCTCAATATTTAAAGGGTCCTCGCTGCCTATTCTGGAAAAAACAATCCTATTTTGTTTTGCTATAAAATCAATTTTGCTGATATCAAAAGAGTCTCTTCTATCAAAATCTATAAAGAACTCTTCAATAGTTTTCAAATGGGACAAATCTATGTCCCGATAACAAGCCCCTTTTCTTATACCGCCCTTCTCTATCTCAATAAACGGTTCTAGCCAAAAAGCACCCCAAGATCCATTTCTAATGATTCTTACACTGTCATCTTCAATAAGTTCTGAAATAGTTTCATAGATAGAGTTTGCTCCAACAGAGTTTGCTGAAGTTTCATTTGGGATATAGAGTTTGGTAACTTCAGTCATCGTTTCTTTTGATTTTTAAATGATTAGAAATCTTTTCAGTCGATGCTTCACCTATAACGCTATCATTGACCATTACGGATGGACCCAATGCACAGTTACCTAGACAAAAAACTTCTTTTAAGGTGATATCCAAATCATGGTTAGTTTCATCCAATCCAAGATTAAAATGTGAGCTAATTTCCTTTAATAACTGTTTACAATTTTGACTTTGACAAGCTTCAGCCTGACAAATTTTGATTACATTCATCCCTTCAGGTTCAGTCCTAAAATCATCGTAGAAAGTGATTACGTCAATGATTTCAGCTTGGGAGTAATTAAAAGCTGTAGCTAATTTTTCAATATTATTCTTGCTGATAAAACCCAGTTCATCTTGGAGGGCATGTAATGCAGGGATTAGGCCACCTTTTTTTTCAACAAAAGGTTTGATAATCTTTATCGGATCAATGGAATTATTCTGACCAGAGCTCATAACCACCCTCTAAACTATAAACTTCTTTAAATCCTTCATGAACAAAGAACTCAGCTGCATTCTGGCTAGAAATTCCCTTGTAGCAATAAATAATTGTGGGCTTATTTTTTTCAGCTGTTTTAATAAATTGAAGAATACCTTGGTGATTCAAATTTAATGCTCCATCAATATGGGAAAGTGAGTAGCTCTGTTCATCTCTAATATCTATTAAATAAATATCCTCTCTTAACAGATTTTTAGCCTCTTGAGTTGTAATATTCTTAAACTTATTCATATAAATTAATGATAAATGTAATATTAACAACATTATAATTACAATCATTGATTATGACATCAGATAATACCAAGATAAGCTTATGAATTATGACATTTCTATAATAGGTTCAGGTCCAGTTGGTCTTTCTTTAGCTAAAGCGCTTTCTTCATTGGGCTTAAAAATATGTATTATTGACCAACAAACTCAATCCACACTGGCCTCACCTCTAGATGATGGACGAGAAGTTGCTATTACTCATTTATCTAAAAAAATCTTATCTGAGTTAGGCTCTTGGGATTTAATAGATCCAAACGCTGTTTCATTAATCAAAGAAGCTAAGGTTATTAATGGACTGTCATCTTATTCTTTGCATTTTAGTCATCAGGAGTCTGATCAAGAAACCTTAGGTTATCTAATTCCTAACCGACTGATAAAAGCTGCTGCTTATCAGGCTGTACATGAAGTAGATAATGTGGATTGTTTAACCGAGACTGTAGCAAAAGAATTCCTGATTAAAGAAGATGGAGTTTCTTTGACCCTAGATAATGGAAAAACCATAACCTCCGATTTATTGGTGGCCGCTGACGGCAGACTGTCTGGATCAAGAAGGCAAATGGGGATTCCATCAGAAGTTAAGGACTTTGGAAAAACGGTTATTGTTTGCAAAATGGAACATGAAAAGCCACACCAAAATATAGCTTATGAATGTTTTCATTACGGTCGAACATTAGCTGTACTTCCAATGGCTGGTAATTTTTCATCAATTGTTATCACTGTCGCCTCCAATAAGGCAAATGACATTCTTAATCTCGCAGATGATGATTTTAATACTGATATTCAGGAACGATTTAATCACCGTCTCGGTGATATGTCTGTTTCGGGAGAAAAATTCTCCTATCCTCTGTTTGCATCACATGCAGATTATTTCCATTCCGAGCGTTTTGCTCTAGTTGGCGATGCATCTGTGGGTATGCATCCAGTAACCGCTCATGGTTTTAACCTAGGCTTGAGAGGTAGCTTCAACTTAATGAATATTATCTCCAAGGCTTTGAACACTGGCACTGATCCTTATTTTTCTAAAACAGTGCTGGAAGAATATAATAAAAAACATCAGCTCGTTACTAGGCCTTTATATTATGGGACTAACTTAATTGTTGATCTATACAATAGCGATCGATTAACCGCTAAGTTATTAAGAAGAGCCGCATTAAGGTTTGGAAATAACTTTTGGCCCGTTAAGAAACTAATAATGAATCAATTAACTGAAATAAACTAGTCAATACATGATGAAGCCAGAGTCCGCATCTACATTACTTCTTGTTAGAGATATTGATTCGTCAATAGAGGTTTTCATGATTAAAAGGGCATCCAGATCAAATTTTGGAGGTGCTTGGGTCTTTCCGGGTGGTAAAATAGATAATGAAGACCAAGACTCTGAAATTTTCAATCTATGTCATGGGTTAGACGATAAAAAAGCCTCAAAAAACCTAAAGGTCGATTCTTATGGCCTTTCTTTTTGGGTTGCATGTTTAAGAGAGTGTTTTGAAGAAACAGGAATACTTCTAGCTTATCGTGAAGATGCTTCTGACTTCATCCCAGATACTCAGGAAGCCATGAAGCTCGAAATCTTAAGAAAACAACTCAATGAAGGAAAGATAACCTTTATAGATGTCTTAAGAGAATTCAATATAAAACTTGCTACAGATAAACTGATCTATCTCTCTCACTGGGTCACACCTAAACTGGAAACTAGACGATACAGCACTCGATTTTTTTTAACTGATATTACAGAGGATTACGAAGCAATTCATGACGGCTATGAAGCAGTTGATAGTCTTTGGGTGAAAATAGAAAAAGCCTTGGAAGATTATCATCAGGGTAAATTTCCAATTATTATGCCCACAATAAAAAATTTAGAGCTAGTTGCAGGATATAAATCAACCTTAGCGCTCTTAAACGAAAAGAAAATGATACAACCAGAGGCAATAGAACCTATTGAGCCTAAATTCTTCTTTGAAGATGGGAAACTAGTTGGACTTTTGCCTGGAGATAAAGGTTATGAAGATCACTAAGCTGTCGCCAATCATTAGAAGGCTTACTGCAAGTAATTCGAATATGTTTACTGGTCCTGGAACCAATTCATATCTTCTTGGCAATGATGAGATAACGATTATTGATCCAGGGCCGCCAATTATTGATCATATTGATGATTTAATCTCTATTGCGGGAAGTTCGTTAAAACAAATTGTGATTACACACACTCATCCAGATCATTCACCGGGCGCACATATCCTGAAAGATAAGACAGGTATACCTCTCTTTGGGTTAACCACAGAATCTTCAAGGCAAAGGGACGAACGAATCGATCTTGATAAAACGCTTCATCATGGAGATCAGATCAAGACAACGGAGTACACATTAGAAGTTATTCATACTCCAGGACATGCTTCAAATCACCTTTGTTATTTTTTAACAGATGAAAAGACTTTATTTACTGGGGATCATATCATGGAGGGATCTACCGTCGTCATAGCTCCCCCGGACGGTAATATGAATGAATATATTCAATCCCTAGAATTACTCAGAGATTACCCTATTGAAATAATAGCACCAGGACACGGCGATCTAATAAAGGATCCCATGACAGAAGTTAATAAAATTATCGAACACAGACTTTCTAGGGAACAAAAGGTAATTGAGAAACTGGAAAAACATGGGCCGGTATGTATTGATGAACTGGTGAACGATGTTTATGATGATGTTGCATCATTTCTGTTGCCAATAGCAAAGTGGTCTCTTGAAGCTCATTTAATTAGGTTAATCGAGAACAAAATTGTTAGTAAAAATAAGCAAGACTATGTTTTGATAGAATAATAAATAATGGACAGTTCAATATACATTACCTATGCCGTACCAGTGTTTTTTATGATGATTGGTATTGAATTAATATTTGGTCTTATCAAAGGCTCAAACAATTACCGTTTAAACGACTCAATAGCTGCAATCTCATTAGGTTTAATAAGTCGACTGCCGCCTCTTCTTAATCTCGGAATACAGGGAATGGTATGGACTTATGTTGCTAATAATCTGAACATGAACTTAATGCCCAAAGAAAGCTGGTTTACATGGGTTATGGCATTTCTCTTTTATGATCTTTGTTATTATTGGATGCATAGAATGAGCCATGAAATTAAGGTTCTGTGGGCTTCTCATGTAGTGCATCATCAAGGGGAAGAGTTCAACTTAAGCACAGCTTTAAGGCAAACTAGCTCTGGGTGGTTGTGGAAATGGATGTTCTACATTCCTATGTTTATGGTGGGTGTTCCTGGGGAGGTATTTTTTACTGTAGCAGCTATCAATCTCCTCTATCAATTTTGGGTTCATACAGAGCATATCAGGAGTTTAGGACCCCTAGAATTAATATTTATAACTCCCTCTAATCATCGGATACATCATGCACAGAACCCTGAGTACATAGATGCCAATTACGGGGGTGTTTTCATTATTTGGGATAGAATATTCGGTACCTATATTCCAGAGAGAGATGATCTAAAACCCATTTATGGGACGGTAAAACCTTTAAAGAGCTGGAACCCCATTTGGGCAAATCTTGAGATTTATCATCAGATGATAAGAGACACGATACATACAAAAACACTTAAAAATAAAATAAAAGTATGGTTCTCAAATACAAGATGGCGACCAGAAGATGTTTATGAAAAATTCCCACATGTTACTAATGATTTAAATAATTTTGAAAAATACGATCCGGGTGTAAATAGATCATCAAAGTTTTTTACATCGATGCAATTCATAATTAATAGTTCTATATCAACCATCATAATTTTTACCATTAATGATCAGTCTTATCTTCAATCATGCATGTTAGCAATTATGTTGGTTATTTCGACGACACTGGTAACAAGCATTATCGAAAATAAAAAATGGGGCTATCAATTGGAATTATTAAGATCATTACTTACCTTATTTTTATTCGTATTTGAAATCTTTGATCCAGTTCTTTTGGCGTCCCAAATTTTCTTCTATCAATCCATTTTTAGCATAGGTTTTATTGCGCTTTACCTTCCTATAAATAAACAGTTTTCGCCCGCTCGTTAACAACTAATGTCATTTGAGATTATTCTTCAAATCATAGGGATCTTAATCCCTCTAGTTTTTGCTATAACGGTCCATGAAGTTGCTCACGGTTATATCGCTAAGGGTTTTGGGGATTACACTGCTCATAGACAAGGTCGACTAACACTAAATCCAATGGCACATATTGATCCTGTTGGAACAATTATAATTCCATCGCTATTAGTATGGATGGGAGGATTGGTATTTGGGTGGGCAAAACCTGTACCGATTAATCCAAATAATTTTTACCGTCCTAAAAGAGCATTATTTTTTGTGGCACTTGCAGGACCAATCGCTAATTTATTGATGGCTTTCCTGTGGTCGCTGTTGATGTTTTTATCCCAAGTAAGCCTTGAGAATCAGTCTCCCAGCCTGATCGAGCAATTTATTGTCTTGATGTGTCAAACCGGTATTTTTATTAATTTAGTCTTAATGATATTTAATTTACTGCCAATCCCACCGCTCGATGGTGGAAGAGTATTAAGATCATTGGTTAATGAAAAGTACGGAAGAATGATTGATAACGTCGAACCCTTTGGAATCTTTATCGTACTCGGGTTGTTGTTCTTTGGCTTGCTCGAGCCCGTATTTAGAATTGTTCAATACTTAAGCTCATGGTTGATGGCTTAGTTATGAAAACCAAAGCAAATATTTATCTTGTATGTCTGGCAATAACCATTTTTTCCCACTCACAAGCGAATGATAACCATGAATTAAATTCAGTAAATAATAATTCCAGTCTTAAAAGGATTGCTGAGTATCAATCTGATAATTTCAGTTCGAGAGTTAGATTTATCGTGATTCACTTTACCAGTCTTGACTGGAAAGACTCTTTAAGAGTTCTAACCGAAGAAGAATTCGCAGTTAGTTCCCATTATTTAATTCCTGAATCCGGCGATCCAACTTACTTGCAGCAAGATTTGAATATTTATCAACTGGTCAATGAAGAGGATCGTGCTTGGCATGCCGGTAAAAGCAATTGGGAAGAGCGAACAAATATTAATGATCAGTCAATTGGGATCGAGTTAGTTAATCAAGCAGAATGTAATTTTAACACAGACGGTAAAATGAGATTGCTTTATCGAGATAATTATTCATGCACATACCCTGATTTTGATCCTGAACAAATAAAGTTACTTATATCTTTATTAAAAGAGATTATAGATAAGCACGATGAAATAAAACCAACCTATATTGTGGGTCATTCCGATGTAGCGCCTGATAGGAAATTTGATCCTGGACCGAAGTTTCCCTGGAAACTCCTTTATGATAATGGAATTGGAGCTTGGTATGAAGATGCAACAAGAGACAAGTATTTAAAAAAGTTTAGAGCAGGTAAACTACCGCCAATGCCTCAGATCCAATGTGGATTAAAACAATACGGTTATAAAATAGATCTTTCATCAAATGATGAGCAAAGTTTTTATGTGATCAGGGCTTTTCAGCACCATTTTCGACCTTCTGACATTGATGGTGAACCAGATATTCAAACAGCGGCTATTTTATGGGCTTTGCTAGAGAAATATTTCCCCAAATCATTGGACAGCGATTTGAGGGTAATATGCCCAAACAATTAATTCATATACACTAAAGATTATAAAAAGAGGTTAGTAATGAAAAAAATATTTTTAATGGCGGGGTTTATTATTTCATGTATTTCGCCAGCAGTTGAAGCAGACGCTTATATTCTTAATCCAAAACAGATTCTAAATGTCCAAACAGGCGAATTAACTCAAGCTCAAATATTGATTAGGGACGGTAAAATTATTGAAATAGCCCAATCGATCAAAAATAGAAAAAACATTGAGGTTATAAATCTACCTGATCTGACTTTACTCCCTGGATTGATGGACGCACATGTTCATCTCACTGGGAATACTGATCTCAAAGGTTATCAAGGGTTTTCTGAGTCATCTTATTTGGCAACACTGTACGGTGCAAAGAATGCAAAAAGTACACTTCTTGCAGGTTTTACTACTGTGAGGAATGTGGGAGCTGGGAACTACACTGATGTGGCATTAAAACAAGCCATTAATCAAAAAGCAATTGTCGGTCCTACACTGCTTGTCTCGGGTCCTGCTCTTGGAATTACAGGCGGTCATTGTGACAGTAACACCCTACCCTATGATTTCAACTATAGTTCAGACGGGGTAGCGGATGGACCATGGGAGATTAGAAAGAAGGTTAGAGAGAATAAAAAATACGGTGCAGACTTAATTAAATTCTGTGCCACTGGAGGGGTAATGTCTAAAAATACAAATCTCAGAACTAGACAATACACCCAAGAGGAAATGGAGGCTATTGTTGATGAAGCGCATTCTCGGGGTATGAAAGTTGCTGCTCACGCACACGGTTTGGAAGGTATTAGGGCTGCAATATTAGCAGGCGTTGATTCTATAGAGCATTCAAGTTTGATTGATGAAGAAGTTATTCAGATGTCGATAAAAAAAGGTGTTTATTTATCTATGGATATTTATGTCTCAGATTTTATTTTGGGTGAAGGTGCCCAACAAGGAATTCCTGAATATTCATTGAAAAAAGAACGACAAGTTGGAGCACTTCAAAGAGAGAACTTTAAAAAAGCTGTTAATGCCAATGCAAATATGGTGTTTGGTACCGATGCAGGAATCTATCCTCATGGAAAAAATGCACGGCAATTTAAGTACATGGTTGATTGGGGAATGACTCCTTTACAAGCAATACAAGCGGCAACAATCAATACCGCTGCTTTGTTTGGAATTGAAAATACAGGTCTACTCAAAGAGTCCTATCAAGCGGATATTATTGGCGTCAAAGGCAATCCGATTAAAGATATTTCAACCCTAGAAAGCGTCAAATTTGTAATGTCAGACGGTATAGTTATTCAATAAAAAAAAGCCCATGGTTAAGTGGGCTTTTTTTGTTTACTGAGTTAAAACTAAAAACTTCGAGAATACGTGATCCCAATAGTTCTTGGAGGTATCCACTGCAAATAGTTTCTCGCTCTATAACCTGGTGACTCAGCAGAGAATCTAAATGCTTCTGTTCTTTCATCAGTTAAATTACTGATAGACAGCTGAAGTCGAGATTGTTCATTTAACTCGACACCAACATTTAGGTTAAGTTGCGTATAACTCGGAGACATATCTTCATCGCTCATTTTAAATGTTGCAAAACTTTCTCCGTAATAAGTCATATCAAGTCTTGCAAACGAAGGTAGAGATGCCACGTTAAAGGCGTAAGAAAGTCCCAGAGCCATTTGCTCTTCTGCAATATTAGGTAAGCGATCACCTGCAACAGCTCCTAATGATTCAATATCATTAGCAATTTCAGCACTGATAAAGCTTCCAGCAACATCCAGAGCTAATCTGTCACTAAGATTAACTGAGAAGTCAAACTCAAGACCTGATGTTTCAGCTTCACCACCGTTGTAAGTGAATGACCATCCACAAGCCGGCCTGACTGTAACTTGAATGCCTGTCCAGTCGATTGAGAAATAGGTTGCATTTAAACTGTATCCATCGCCTCTAGCTTTAAATCCAATCTCTGTATTTTCTGCTTCATCAGAGGTGTATCGTCTTTTGAAACCAGCAGCTTCTGGGTCATTAGCACAAAAGAAAGGAAGAGCAGCATTATTACCTCCTGATCTATAACCGACGGATGAAACAGCAAAAACTGTCAAGTCATCATTAACCTCATAAGTCACAGTGTATTTGAATCGATTATCTGATTCCGATCCGTTTTCTTCAGAACAGGTTACACCAACAGCTTCATCTCCAGCACATCCTGTGTTGTCAGGGTCTTCATAGAAAACGCCATACTCAGAACTTTTAAAACCATCTGATAATTCAAAGTCCCTCATGCCTAGAGTAAACGTCCAATCTCCTACTGTATAGTCTAAAGACCCATAAAAGGCTTCTTCATCAGCATAATTATAATAGTTGTAACTTCCATAAACTAGATAACCAGTGTTACCTCTAAATTCTGTATCACCATAAGGTGAAACATAGAATGAAGGATCATAAGTGCCATTATGTGAGGTAAAACCCATGTAACCAAGATAATCAAGCCCATCAGCATTTGTTACTTCCCATTCTGTAACACTATTTGGAGCATCTGCATACTCAGTATTAAAGTAGCCGACTGTCCATTGTACAGGTCCGTCTCCTTTAGAGGTAAGTCTTAATTCTTGGGTATCACGACTTGCATCACCATAGTAATAAAGTGGATCAGGGTAGAGATCATCAGTGTCAATTCTTGACCAATCGGTTACATAATAATCCTCGTAGTCATAATCCGCTAGTATTAACATCGCTGTAAATGCTTCAAATTCATATTCTGCAGTTAAATTTATAGTGGTACTCTCTACGTCAAAAGTTTCATCTGTAAATGAATAAAATGCCACATCAGGATCCCATCCTGTTAAATCTCCACCTGAAGTAGCAAAGACTCTTGTGCACGTAGCGCCATAATACCAAGCAGAGTCATAGGCGCAATTTGGATCGACTATATCGGCAGTACCTGGTTTGTCGGCATTACCTTTTTCTTTCTGACCAAAATCGAAGCGTTCTCTTTTCATTACCATTAGATTAAGATCTAGTGGACCGTCAGCGTATCTGAACATCAATCGGTATTCATCATCTTCTTGGTTACCAATGTCTTTTCTTCCTGTGGCTACATTTTGATATATGCCAGGGTTTTTTCCTGAGGTAACCACTGCTCTCATTGCCATGGTGTCAGAAATAG
>CAZVRH010000014.1:0-26550 GCA_964629335.1 uncultured Woeseia sp. | reverse complement strand
TGTGAAAATTCTAACCGTTTTATCTTTAAAGTAATAATGCTAATTTATATTTCTTTTTAATAGAATTAATAAATTGTAATGGGTTGGATATTTAAAATTATTTTCTTCTTATTTTTCAGCACTGCTGTTTCAGCAGTGCCAACATCTGAAGAGTTAGATAAAGCTGATTATCTGCAAGGTAAGAATGCTTTTCAACAACGATGCAGTGCTTGCCATACTTTAGCTGAAAATAGTGCTAACATCTTGGGGCCTAATCTGTGGAAATTATTTGGTAGAGGCGTTGGCGACGATAAAAGTTTTAGTTATTCAGAATCTTTGAGTTCTTCCGATTTAATTTGGGATCAACAGTTAATCTATAGATTCTTACAAGGTCCTCAAAAACTGTTTCCAGACAGTACCATGATGATTCCCGAACCCGTTCCAGAGAATTTATTGATCGATATGATTGCTTTTATGATGATTGAAACTGGCGCACCAAATAAACCGAATATTGAGAGAGTATTTATTAAAGAAGCAGTCGATAAAAGCCTCCCAATTTCTGAACGATTCCCTAGTTTTTGGAATCATCTTATGACCAATACCACTCATTATAGACTGGTTGATAATGATAAGGAGATTGAGTTTGATGCTTATTTCAATATCGACGGTTCCGTTTCAACTAATATTAAGGGTGTGAGTGGGTTTTGGCATATAACAGAGAAAGATATGTTTTGTTATGCAATTCATCGGCTTCCATTCTCAACTTCAGAATTTGTTGAATGTTTCCCTATAGCAGCCATGGCGATACCTCGTTTTGCTAAGGAGCTTTGGCGTTCCAAACCCAAAGAGGATCTGATGCTCTATGGCGGCATTTTACCTGGAAGACCAACAGAGTAAAACAAGGTATAATTTTGACATGATAGATTTTAAAGAAATCAGTGAATCATTGATTGGGAAAGTTAGAGGAAACCCAGTTGCAATCAGTTTGTTCAAAGAAGAAATACCTGAAGTTTATCAAAAGAAAAAGGTTGTTCCATGCTCAATTGTCCGGCATGCAATGGACAAGGGAGAGACAGTCTCTTTTGACAAACATCATCACGATTGTACTACAGGGGTTTACACAGCAGGAGTTCATGAAGGCACGGATGAAATCAGGAACGGGCAATATCTCGCGAAAAATATACCTGCTTATACGGACATCGGAGCTGAGAAGATAAAGACGGGTGAGTATGTCTTACCTCAAAAGACTGTTATAGGTGTTGGTGCAGCCCCTCTTTCAGAAGTGCCTGAGGGTATTTTTGTAGATTGGATAGTGGTTGTTTGTACTCCACATTGGGCAAATTTTATTGGAGGAGCCAGGACGGTTCTGGATGGAACGCCTCCAAGAGGAGCTGCCGGCTCTTCCTTTTGCAGCGATCTTTTTGCAACTCCTTGGCATGATGACAATGTCATTATTACTCCTGGTGATTTGGGAGGACGAATGAACAATCGTTTAAAGCCAGAGGAAATGTTTGTGGTTGTTCCAAATAAATATCTGCAGAGTTTACTTAGTATTATGACAACAACTCCAGATGCAAGAGCAGTATTAGAAGCAACTAAACCAAAAGAATCAGAGTATTGGGAAAAAAGAAAAAGAGCTAAAGAAGCAAAAGAAAAGCAATCAAAGAATGACTCTTTAAAAAGCAGTTTTGAATCAAAACTGAGCATGAATTGGGATCAAGAATCTAAAGACATGATCGCATCGACACCTCCAGGTATTATTGAGATGGCTATTAATAACGTCGAGGATTTTGCAAGGGAAAAAGGGATTGAAGAGATAACTAAATCTGTCGTTTTAGAACAGATGAAAAGTGTCGGTATGGATCCCGATATGCTTAATTAACTTAATGCAAGGTAAAACAGTCTTAATAACTGGTACAGCCAGTGGTATGGGGAGGATCGCAGCTCAGGCAATTGCTGAAATGGGAGCTCAGCTGATTCTCGTTGATTTTGATACAGAGCAAGGTATAAATTCAACAAATGAGATCATTCAAGCTTCAGGAAATAAAAATATTAAGTACATTGATTGTGATGTTTCCTCTTTTTCACAATTAAGGAAACTTTCTGACGATATACATGCTCGTTATTCTAAATTGGATGTTTTAATCAATAATGCAGGTATCACAGAATCTGTCAGAAGGCAGAGTGAAGATGGATTCGAAATGACCATGGCCACCAATTTTCTCGCCCCTTTTTTGCTCACGCATCTCCTTTTAAGTCTACTCAAAAAACCTGATAATTCTAGAGTAGTAAATATTTCATCAGACGGACATAGGATGGCCAAAGAATTTAATTTTGATTCTTTTAATTTTGATACAGGCTGGGAGAAGGTTGATCACTCCATGGGCTTCCAGGCTTATGCGCGTTCCAAACTATGTCTTAATGCATTTAGTTTTAAATTGGCCCAAGAGCTAAGAAATACAAACATAGATGTGTACGCTGTCTCACCTGGTTATTTTATTAACACAAATATACACCGACATATGCGGGGTATACATCGCGTTATTGTAAATATAATCAAACCCTTTTTACAGTCTGCAAAAAGAGGAGCTTTAAATCATATTGTTATGTCTACACATGCAAAATACCTGGGTAAGTCAGGTTTTTATTGGGAGCACGGTAAAAGGAAAGAAGCCTCAGCCCTTTCATATGATGAGAACTTCATAGATTCCGTTTGGGATTACGCTTCTAAAGTCACTAATATTCAGGAAATAGGAGTCAAATAATGGAAATCATATTGATTTTATCAATAGTTGTTATCTTTTTTTTCCCTTTAATCATTGGGACAGCTTTTATGGGTTGGCAAACGAAAATAAAAATAAAACATAAAAGCTCTGGTTTAGAGGGTAAATGTTTTGTTGGTTATTCTTGGACGTATTTCTTTTTTGGTTTTTTTGTTCCTATTTTTAGAGGCGAAATTTCTATTGGAGTTTTTCACCTAATTTTTTCAGTGGTAACTTTTGGAGTGTTTCAACTGATAATGCCGTTTTTGTATAACAAGCAATATTCGTCAAGGTTATTAACCAATGATTGGGTTTTGGATGACACAGAAGAGAAAAATCTTATAGCCAGAGATAAAATAGGAATATCGAATAACTCATCAAACCTAATCTGACTTTTTAACCAATAACTTTATGTCTTTTTCTAGCATCTCTACAGAGCTTATTGGGCTAAGCGATGCTCTAAGTTGAGCTTGTGGGTTTATTAAGAAAATTGAAGCGGTGTGATTAAAGTCATAACCACCATCTTTATTGATCCTTTGGAAAAAAACACTGAGATTTGAAGACACTTTAACAATTTCACTAACTTCTCCAGTCAGACCGAGCATAGAAGTATCGAAAAAATTAAGATACTCATCCAGCCGTTCTACAGTATCCCTTTCTGGATCAAGGGTAATAAAGATCATTTGAAGATTAGTATCTGGCAGATCTTCAGTAATGTTCTTTTTGATCTGTCCAAGTTTATAAATGGTGGTTGGGCATACGTCAGGACAATTGGTGTACCCAAAGAAAAGAACGGAGAATTGATTTTTTAGATTATGTTTAGTGAACAAATGATTCTTTTGATCTCTCAGTTCGAAGTCATTAATTTCTAAGGGTTTTTTAAGTGTTTTACCGGTCTGGAGTATTGGTTGTTTCTCAATTAATTTCGGACCTTGTTGGATCATGAAAATCATCAACACCAAAATAATTCCGGCAAATATGAAGACTAGTTTATTTCTGTTTTCTATGATGTTTGGTCCCTTACCTCAGCTTCAATTCTTACGACTTTACTGGTACTAGCATTTTCAAAAAACATCAGTATTTCAACGTTAGAATTCCTTTTTGGGACTCCATCAGGATTAATAAGCATTAAATGCAGACCGCCTGGCTCCATTGCTAATGATTCGCTTCCTTTGATAGAAAGATTATTCAGCTTCTTCATTTTTGATATTTCGTCGACAACATAACTCGTGTGAATTTCAGTTTTTTCAAAGCCATTAGCGATTATCTTGGAAGAGGTTATTGTCTCTGAGGTTTGGTTATCTATGATCATATAAGCAGCCATTATTTTAGATCCGCTCGGAGCTGCTCTCACCCATGCATTTTTAATTACAATATCACCAATTGCTAAATCACTAAAAAGAAGCAGGAAATATAAAAAAAATGATTGTCTTCGCATCATCAGACGCGTGGACCACATATAACTGCCACTGGATTATATTCAGGGAAATATATTGATGAAATTAATGCCCAACCATTAAAGAGCAACAATATCACAAACGGAATCAGCACAATTCCGCCGAAAATAAACAGATATTTTTTATCTTGGTTCATTGATGACTCGAATTTTATAGTAATAACAGAAGATATCAATTGAATCTGGATGGTCTAAAATCTTTCAAGAGCACATTTTTCGATCCATCCAGAATCTCTTGTGAAATAAGCTTTGCAACTATGGCTGCAAGACTTACCCCGCTGTGCATAGTAGCAATATATACATCAGGCGTTTCTTCTAGTCTTCCGATTATAGGTTTTCCATCTTTCGGCAGCGGTCTCCAACCAATAGAGGTTTTCTCGATTTTCAAATCATCTATGTTTTTCATAAATATTTTTGCTGTATTAAGAATTCGATCAATATGTTCTTTAGCAAAAGCATGTGAAGGAAACTGATTTGGTTGTTCTCTTAATCTCTCTATGTGAGAGCTAGGAGCTCCTGCTTGTTCTCCAAAAATTATCCTTCCGTCTGTTTGTTGATGAAGATGTACTCCTGGCCCAACAATAATTTTGTTCAATCTTTGGTCTGTAGGTTGGGTTCTCATGATGATCCCTGGTTTTGAGGTATTCATCATGTTCTTTGAAAATAAGTTGTCGGTATCTATACCCGTAGCAAAAATTGCTTGGCTTGCTTCCAGCGACCCCATAGATGTTTTGACAGAGGATAATTTTCCATTGCTGTAATTGAGACCCTGAAATTCACATGGATAAAGAACCGAGCCACCATGGTTCTCAATGTTTTTTATCATTAAATCAATGGTGTGAGCAGTATCCATGGCACCATCGGCTTTAGAGAACACAATATCACTACTATCATTCAAGATGATATTTGGCTCGGAAATTCTTGCTTCGCCTGCTTTTATGACATCAACAGCTGAATATCTTGGGTATTTCTTTAAAGTTTCTATTTCTTTAAAAAGTTTGATTTGATCCTCTTTAGAGGTAAACCATTCGTAAGAACCGCTCCATCGAATTCTTAAATCCATTTCTGTTTCTAAGCTCTTGTAGGCGTCAATACCTAGCTGAGACAATAAATTATAAGCGTAGGGCTTTTTTGGATAAGTGGCATTTATCCAAGAAAAGGAATTTCCACTTGCAGCTGAACCAGGAAATGCTTTATCAATCAGGCTAACTTGAGCTCCTGCTTTTGAAAGCTCATAAGCTATTAAGGTGCCGACAATCCCGGCGCCTA
The DNA here is from genome assembly GCA_964629335.1 of uncultured Woeseia sp. Taxonomy (GTDB): domain Bacteria; phylum Pseudomonadota; class Gammaproteobacteria; order Steroidobacterales; family UBA11654; genus CACPJA01. The sequence goes on along the minus strand of CAZVRH010000014.1, from coordinate 21,084 downwards.
TGACCATTATCTTTTCTTTCTTAGTTGCACCTAGAGCTTGACGAGATGAGATCATCATTAGAGCAAGAAACTTTGAGAAAGTTCGTCTATCCATAGCTAGAATTATTTATCACGATGACTAGAAACCAAATTCCTGATGAGGCAGCGAAGGTCGTCAGACCGTGATAAAACTGATTACCGGTTTTTATGAGTTGATTAAAGAAAAGGATAGTTAAGGCTATAGTTATCAATTGTAAAAAAATAATCCAATCCTTAAAAATAATAAAAGTAGCTATTATATTTATGATGCCTATTAGACTGGTGGGAAAGAAAACAAACATTCTTTTGTAATATAAAATTGGTGTGGAAATCACGCAGGCAATTGCAACCATTTTAATTAAGTTATTTTGCCCCACAAGAGCAATAAGGATTAAGGCTTGCCCCAACAAAATTAAGAAAGTGAACAATCCATCTATTAGACTGAAGCCATTACCGCTTGCGCTTTGTGCTGTAATAAACCAACGATCAATATGGTTTTGGATGATTTCAAATAAACTTCCTAAAATTAAAATTCCGCTTGCAAGGAAAAGTAAATCAACATTAAAGATCGTTTCTTCCAACAACAATCTATGGTTAAGGATCGCAGAAATCAGTGCGAAGGGAACTAATAGCGCATAAAGATGAATAGGAAATACCCAAAGCGCCATGGTCCACGGTATATCAAAAAATTTATTAGCTTTGTCCAGAGTTGTGCTCGATTATATTTTTGTAAATAATACATTATTACATCTCTATTAAGCTAATCTGAGATTGTTATGTTTATCAAAAATACATACTATTTAATCAATGAAAAAATGCTGTCTCATCTTTATTCTTTTTGCTTTTTCAAATTTGCTGTTTGCAAGCCAAGCCAATTTAGACTCAGTTCATTCAGCTATGCCATCTGATATCGCTATTGTTATCCATGGAGGTGCGGGTTGGAGTCGAAATCAGACTGAAGAAAAATTAAAGTCGATTCAAGACGGACTAAAAAGAGCCATGGATGCTGGATATTCCATTCTTGAATCAGGCGGATCAAGTCTTGATGCTGTTGAAACTGCGGTTGTTATTATGGAAGACGATGTCACTTTTAATGCGGGTCGAGGTTCTGTTTACACATCTGAAGAGAAACAGGAAATGGACGCTTCAATCATGACTGGACAACTTCAAGATGCTGGTGCGGTTGCTTCAGTTTCAATCATTAAGAACCCGATAAAACTGGCTCGATACATAATGGAAGAAACTCAACATGTTTTAATGATCGGCGAGGGGGCTGAAAAAGTTGCTATTGAGAGTGGTATAGAAGTTGTTGATCCAAGTTATTTCTATTCAAAAGAGAGGCTGGAGAGACTGAGAAGACAAAAATCAAAAGAAGAATTGAGCACTGTAGGCGCTGTGGCGATTGATAAGGATGGAAATATATCCGCTGCAACTTCGACGGGAGGGAGATCAAACAAACTCCCAGGAAGAGTTGGAGATTCCGCAATTATTGGTGCAGGTACATGGGCACAAAATAGTCTTTGCGGAGTTTCAGGTACTGGTCACGGTGAATATTTTATGAGATTTAATGTGGCTCGTGAGATCTGTGCAAGGATTGATTATTTAGGTTTATCAGCAGAGGAGGCTTCTAATCAGGTAATTAATGAACTGACTGAAATTGGAATTGAAGGAGGTGTGATTCTGCTCGACAAGCATGGTAATGCATCAATGATTTTCAATACTGATGGTATGGCAAGAGCTTATAAGAATTCTAGAGGTGATGAGATAGTTGCTATATATTAATTATTGAGTGTAAGCTGAAATACAAAAATCATTTATATCGGAGAGAAAGAATGAGGAATTTATTGTTATTAATTTTAATGGGCTATTCCATGAATGCTTTTTCAAGCGGGCACGAGGAAGCCGGAGCCATACAGAATAATTACATGTTGCTTTCAACTTATGAAATTGCAGCAGGACAAAACCCTGCTGAGCTGGAAAAAGAGTTAGTGACACTTCAAAAAGATCAGGAAGCTGATGGGTACAATGATTGTGGACTCTATCGCCATTGGTACGGAGGCGAGAGGGCATTTTACGCTTATTGTTTCTTTGCAGATTTTGATCAATTAGATGCGATTCATAAAGCAGCAGCAGCTAATGAAGACCGTATGGGGATAACACAAAATTATTCATCTCATACCGATCACATTCTTGAGCTTCAAGAAGTTAACCTAACCTCAGCACCTGCAAATTTAGTTTGGATGCATTGGGAATTTGGACCTTACCTGACAAATGCTGAAAGACAAGAGAGAGCCAACTTATTATTTGACGCTTTTAATCGTGCATTTGGTGGTTGTAACCTATATGTACATGCTTGGGGTCCTAGCATGGGTCATTATATGGATTGTGGCTTCGATGATTTTGCAGACTTTGGTAAGAAACAAAAGGCCATAAACAAAATTTTCGAGGAAGAGCTGTCTTCAGCAGACTTGGACTTATTGTCTCACTCCGATGATCTACTAATATTGATTCAGGATTAAAACGATCTGATACTCGATAGCAAAGTATTATTTAATTTGACTATAATATTTTGGCTGCAATATACCAGAATTGAAATTATTGGATCTTCATCATAGTATTATTGAAAAGGAGTAGATATTTGCGTTTAGTCAAAAACACACTTTTACTATCACTTGGTGCATACCTGTTATTTCTGGCAATCTTTTTTGCAAGGACCACATATATTCCAGCAAATGAATACATGCCAGCAATACTGCTAAACAATAAAGGGGAACCAATATCTCTAAAAGAAAAAGAAAAGCCAATAGTTGTCATGAGTGGATGGGGAACGCCAATAGGCTTTGATAAGACTTACGATGATTATATTTATTGGAGAACTTCAGGCGGAGTGAGGGTTACATCACCAGACCAGAAATGCACAGAATGGCATGCGGGTACTTTTCCTTATCAGGTAGAAATGGCCAGACTACCTTTTGCTGCAGGCCGAAGAGTAGAAGGTTTTGAAAAATTTTATGATAGTCGCGGTACCTATCGAATCAGTGAGGATGGACAAAGATTTGATCCCATAGTTCAAAATAAAGCTGGGGTTTTTCCTTTTGCAGGAGGTGGTGCTAAATCATTGAGTCTTGATGATGTTGAGGGTTTAAAGGTTCTGCCTTTAAAAGATTATGTTGGTGGAATTACGAGGAAATACGGCCCAGACCCTAGAAACGGTATTGATTATTTAGACGGTATCTATTTGATAAATCAAAGTAATGGAATAAATGATTTTTATGAACTAGATAAAGCTTATAAGCCTAGAGCTTTTGGCATGATGGGTTGGGACCCTGAAAAGTCTGCTTTTAAACCTCATTACAAAATACAACGGGATGCTTTTCTTAAGGATTACATCAAAGAATATTTTGGTAATGAAATCGAAGTAAGGGAGGGATACTATTCCAGTGCACCTGCCTTAACAAATCATTTAAAGGATACAATTACAAGGGTTGCAAGGAATGGCTATCGAAAAATAGTTCTTACAAAGCCAATTGCAGATCATAATATTTATGCCAATAATTATTGGGATCTTAGGCTGTCATATCAATCTTTGTGTAGAGCCGGCTTTGATAAAAATAATTTTGATTTCAGTCATGTCAGAATGTACGGCAGAACACCAGAATATAATTATATTCTTCATAAGAATCTTAAACGACACTTAGAGATAATAGACCCAGAAGATGATGTTGCCATTATTTATGCAACATTTGGTGCTCCTTGGCCAGGAGCAAATCCGGTGGGTCCTCTTTCTAATGCCACACCCTTTATCAATGAGTTTTTTCATGAAAATGCGTACTTAAATTTTCTCAGTTTTAAGCGTTATTTAGAAGAGAACGAAAAGGTTTATAACATCAGTACACAAAAAATAGGAGGGATTGGCAGCAGTGATTCTAGGACAAATAATTTATTTGCTTACACTCAATATGGTCCTGATAAACTAGGTTATGCTGATGATCCTTTGAGATATTGGAATCTTAGAGAAACCATCCAGAATGCAATACTCGATCAAAATAAAGAGGAAGTTGTCATTTTGTTGTCTCACTGGGGCTATACATTTTGGATTCTAATCACCAATATGAGGGAAACATGGGATATTCCGCTCAATAGTATTGAAGAAATAAGAGCTGGCGAATATCGAATGACATGGTGTGAAAAATATCATGCTGTCGGCGATTATGAACAAGTTCCCGCTATCAATAATCAATGTCCTGAAGGATTTACAAGGTTGCAGTTGGCTGAAGCCTTCGAAGATTATATGGAAGATTTAGCCCTTAATTATGGCAATAGAATTCGAGGCGGTTTAGAACGTTTTGGCGTATTTCCCAACCTTGACATTAACATTTTAGCTCAGGGTGAAATTACGATTAATCAAGGAGGCTTTGTTCAGATTGATTCAGGACCGCATAAAGGTACCAGTATTTCTGTACCAGGGGATCCTCAAATTGGTAAACCATTATCTTATAAATGGGAAAATAGATGGCGGCCAGCATCAGATCCTAACCCCAATATGGGTGAGAATGCAGTTAGAGCTATTAATGAGTACCAGCAAATCTCGGATTATCTCGATGCATCTAAAGATGACTTCACGGCTGTCATAGGCACCCAAGCAAAGGTCAGCCCAACTGAGGATATGCCCAAGCATCCTAACGCAATTTCAGAAGCAATATTTTTTGGTCCTCATAGAACTACATTTAATGCACCAGTGCTTATTACCCTGGCTTATGATCAAAATAAAGTGAAAGATCCTGAGAATATTAAACCTTATATTTTTAATGAAATTAATAGGTCTTATGAACCTGTTCCTAAGGTCAGGGACATTTTTCAAATACAAATTGATGAAGAAAATAAGACATTAACTTTTGAAACCCAAGTGCTTGGTCAGTTTGTTCTAGCTGAAGGCCAATAATTTGCCATGGAAGAAACCAATAAGGGAAGTTGCCTTTGTCAGTCAATAAGTTTTCAGATTTCTGGTTCCATTGGTAAGGTTTATTTTTGTCATTGTAAACAATGCAGGTCGTGGGGAGGACACTATTGTGCCGCAGTTGGTATTAATAAAACTCAGCTCAGTTTTTCCAAATCGGACAACTTAAAATGGTTCGCTTCGTCGGAGAATGCTCAAAGAGGGTTTTGTGGAGACTGTGGGTCCAGTCTTTTTTTTAAAGAAAAGGGATCATCTGGAATTTTTATTTGGGCAGGAACAATATCAGATCAGGCAGACTTAGAACCAGGGGCTCATATGTACACCAAAGATTCAGGATCTTATTACTCTATTCCTAACGATTGTGAACACTTTGACCATGATATTGCTGAAGATCATTCATTCGAGTAATTTCAATAAGTTTTTCCAAGATGTTTTTCATTCCGTTGTTTTGCTAATTTGATCTGTTTTTGTCTTTCAGCAAATCTTTCTTTTCTTTCTTCTGAATGTGTTTCAAAGCATTTGGGACAACTGATTCCTTCAACGTATTTTTTGCTTTTTAAATCATCATCATCAATGGGCATTCTACAGGCATGACACATTGAATAATTACCTTCAACAAGACCATGTTGAATGGATACTCTCTCATCGAAAACAAAGCATTCTCCTTCCCATAAACTTTCTCCAGATTCAATATCTTCTAAGTACTTAAGAACTCCACCCTCAAGTTGATAGACTTCTTCAATACCTTCCTCAAGAAGGAAAGATGATGCTTTCTCACATCTTATTCCGCCAGTACAAAACATCGCTACTTTAGTTTTTCCCTCTTTTTCCATTAAGTCTTTAAGGTTCTTTTTTGACCATGCAGGAAACTCTCTGAACGATTTAGTTTCTGGATCAATAGAACCCTCGAAGCTGCCAATAGCACATTCATATTGGTTTCTTGTATCAATAATCAGTGTTTTTGGGTTTTGTATCAGTTTATTCCAATCACATGGTTTTACAGTTTCTCCTTTAAGTGTTGCTGGTTTAATATTTTCCATACCCATTGAAACAATTTCTTTCTTTAATCGAACTTTCATCCTTTTAAAAATTTCACCTTCTGCTTTGGAAAATTTAGGTTCAATATCTGAGAGTAGAGGGATATCTTTGAGCTCTTGAATGACAGTTAGTATAGATTGCTCAGATCCAGCAATAGTTCCGTTAATACCTTCCTTGGCGAGGAGAATTGTACCAACAACATTATGTTTCAAACATAACTCTTCTATGTCTGATTTCTTTTTTTTAAGGTCATTCCAATCAACAAATTTATAAAACGCAGCAACTAATTTATTCTTTTGCATTATTGATGCTAAAAAGTTCGTTCGAAGCTAAATTTAGCAAGTTTAATTAATGCGTCTTTGTATTTATTATTCGGCAGTTTATTTAAGGTATGGATTGCTTTATTGGTAGATTCTTCAGCTTTCTTTGTGGCCAAGGCTAGAGAGCCAGTTGTTTCTATAATCTTAATTATTTTATTACTTTTTGAGCTATCTTTTTCACTGATAGCGGTTCTGAGAATAATCTGCTGCTTAGGGTTCGCTCGTTTTAAAGCATAAATTATAGGCAGAGTTGGCTTGCCTTCCGATAAGTCATCTCCAATATCTTTTCCCATTATTTCGAATGAAGAATTATAATCTAGTACGTCATCTATGATTTGATAAGCCAAACCTAGCTCTCTTCCGAAATTGTGTAGATTATTTTCAATTCTCGTGGACTGACCTGATAAAACAGCTCCTATTGTTGCAGCAGATTCAAACAGTTTTGCGGTTTTTCTATAAATCACTTCCATGTATTGATCCTCGCTAGCATCAGGATTACCACAATTAATTAGTTGCATGACCTCACCTTCAGCTATGCTATTTGTGGCTTCGGACATGATCTCCATAATTTTCATATTGCCTATTTCAACCATAATTTGGAAAGCTCTTGAGTACAGAAAGTCACCCACAAGAATAGTTGACTCATTACCAAAGTTTTTGTGAGCTGTAACAGAACCTCTTCTGGTATCAGAATTATCAACCACATCATCGTGAAGTAAAGTAGCTGTATGTATAAACTCAATCATGGCTGCTGCTTTAATTGATTCTCGATTGTTATTAATGCCACAAGCCTTCGAGGACAGAAGAACTAACAATGGTCTTAACCTTTTTCCACCACTATTGATAATATAATTGGAAATGCTATTAATAAGACCGATATCACTACTCAATTGATGCTCAATTTCTTTATCCATAAGCAGCCAATCATCTTTGACCAGATCTCTTAGCTCTTCGATTAAAGATAAGGATTGTTTTGCTGTATCTATACTTTGAATCATTTGTAAGTATTTTCTTATTAATGACGACAATATAGCAAACCTTTAAAATTATTGAATAAAAAAGGTTTAATCTATAGAATTGCGAGATTCTTTAGGTGAAGCAAAGGTAAGTGAGTTATGTATGCCGTATTTAAATCAGGCGGAAAACAATACCGAGTCAGTAAAGGCGAGAAGTTAAAACTCGAGAAATTAGACACTGAAGTAGGTAAAAAGGTTGTTTTTGACCAAGTTCTTTCTGTTGGTGAAGGGAAGGATATTAATATTGGAACTCCCTATTTAGCAGATACGACTGTGGAAGCTAAAGTGTTGGACGAAGGTAAAAATAAAAAAATTGAAGTTGTTAAATTTAAAAGAAGAAAAAACTATAAACGTAATTTTGGGCATAGACAGCCATATTCATTGATTGAGGTAACAAATATCAATACCAAGAAAAAGAAGGCTGCACCAAAAAAAGCTGTATCTAAAAAAACAGCTAAGAAAGCAGAATAATAATTATAATAGGTTAAATAAATGGCACATAAAAAAGCAGGCGGTAGTTCAAGAAACGGAAGAGATTCTGAGTCAAAAAGACTCGGTGTAAAAAAGTTTGGCGGTCAGCATGTAAAAGCGGGTAACATTATAGTTCGCCAGAGAGGTACCAAATTTCATCCAGGAAAGAACGTTGGAATAGGCCGGGATCACACTTTGTTTGCTAAAATTGATGGCGAGCTTCAGTTTGAAAAGAAAGGTCCAAAAATGAAGCAATACGCAACAGTACTTCCTATTTCTGAATAAACACTAGATTGCTTTTTTAGACGAGACCCCGTCTTTTTTGCGGGGTTTTTTTATTATAGGCAAGGGACATGAAATTTGTAGATGAAGCAATTATTTCCGTAAAAGCTGGCGATGGCGGTGATGGAGTTGTTAGTTTTCGTAGAGAGAAATATATTCCAAAAGGTGGCCCTGACGGTGGTGATGGCGGCAACGGCGGCAACGTCATCATGCAGGCAACTACCAATCTAAATACTTTGATTGATTTTAGAGTTAACAATCAGTTTAAAGCTGAATACGGTCAGCCAGGGCGATCAAAAAACAGAAGTGGACAGGGCGGTGAAGATCTTATTATTTTTGTTCCTTGCGGAACCAAAGTGGAGAATATCGAAACCGGTGAAGAGATTGGGGATCTTTCAAACGATGGTCAACAATGTCTTGTTGCAAAAGCTGGCTATGGAGGAAAAGGCAATGCTCGATTCAAGACCAGTCGTAATCGAGCACCAAGACAGTCAACTTCTGGAACAACTGGTGAAAGAAGAAAGCTTCATTTGGAGTTAAATTTGTTAGCTGATGTAGGGTTATTGGGATACCCGAATGCAGGAAAGTCGACTTTCATAAGATCAGTTTCTTCAGCGAAGCCAAAAGTGGCTGATTACCCTTTTACAACACTTCACCCGAATCTTGGTATGGTCAGGGTTGATTATGACAATAGCTTTGTGATTGCTGATATACCAGGGATTATTGAGGGCGCATCAGAGGGGATGGGCTTGGGTATAGAATTTCTAAAGCATTTAACTAGAACCAGCATTCTTTTGCACATTGTGGATCTTTTTGACCCAATAGAAGCTCACCAAGTAAGTCAGAGTATCAAGTCATTAATTTCAGAATTAAGAAAATTTGAAGAAAATCTATATAAGAAAGAGAGATGGTTGGTTTTTAACAAAATTGATTTGCTAGAAAAACCCCAATTAAAAATCGAACAAATACTAAGTGATTTAAATTGGCAAGGTCCAGTGTATTCAATAAGTGCTGAAACTTCCCAAGGAACAGATGAACTCACAACAGGACTAATGCGAAGATTAAATGAACTTGATCTTCCAAAAAACGATTAACTTATAGATTTAATGCCTTTGATCAGTTTTCTTTTTTGATTGGACGCTTTATTTTTGTGAATAATGCCTTTTCTAGCCAAAGAATCAATCAACGGCTGAGCTTCCTGATAAAATTTATTCGCCTCTTCAGGCTTTTTTTCCTCAGTGGCTTTAATAACTTTTTTAACAGACGTTCGCATTCTGTTCTTCAGAGACATATTTCTTTCTCTGTGTCTTAAGCTTTGTCTAACTCTCTTTCTTGCTGAACTGGTGTTCGCCATCTTTTTTACCTATCCTTTAAACATATAATAAAAAAGGGGTGTATTCTTTTATTTTTATCTGTCTTTGTCAATACTATTCCTCTCTTAAATTATTTAAGGTAATGAGTGAATAAGCCTGGATTGTGATTATAGATTAATGACTAATTGATGAATATACAAAGTAAACAGCTTCTCAGATCAACAAGCGTGGTTGGCTTAATGACTTTCTTATCAAGAATCATGGGATTGATAAGAGATATTTGTTTTGCACGTTTATTTGGTGCTTTTCCAATTATGGATGCTTTTTTTGTTGCCTTCAAAATACCCAATTCTTTTAGACGCTTTTTTGCTGAAGGCGCGTTTTCAAGGGCATTTATTCCTGTTCTTTCAGACTATGAAGAAAATAGAAGTGAATTGGAAACGAAGGAGTTGATCAATAAAACTTCCGGAACTCTTGGTGGGATACTGTTCGTAGTAACTTTTTTAGGAATATTGTTAGCACCCTTGCTGATCATTATTTTTGCCCCTGGATTTTTTGAAGAGCAATCTGAGAATACGAACCGTTACCAATTATCTGTTGAGATGTTGCGTTTCACATTTCCTTATTTAATGTTTATATCGTTAACAGCATTCGCAGGCGCTATTTTAAACACAAGAAAACATTTTTGGGCCACTGCATTTAATCCAGTTATATTAAATTTGGTTTTAATTATTGCTGCAAGTGTGATTGCTCCAGCTTCTTCAAACCCGGGTAGGGTTCTAGCCATTGCAGTGTTTATAGCCGGTCTAATTCAATTAATTTTCTTAATGCCTTTTTTGAGATCTTATAAGAGACTACCAGTGCCAAAATGGGGCTGGAATGATCAAGGTGTTAAGCGGATCATTAAGTTAATGATTCCTTCAATGATCGGAAGCTCTGCCTCTCAATTTAATCTTTTATTTAATACGCTTATTGCTTCTTTTTTGAGCGCAGGAAGCATTAGTTGGATCTACTATTCTGATCGTTTATTGGAATTCCCTGTCGGGGTATTTGGTGTCGCTTTATCAACAGTTGTGCTTCCAGCATTGTCTAGAGAGAGCGCCAATCAAGATATCTCAACTTTTAAATCCACAGTAGATTGGGGAATAAAGCTTGCTTTGATTATTTCTATCCCCTCTGCAGTTGGGCTGTTTTTGCTTTCTGGCGCTCTGATTTCAACTATTTTTCTAGGGGGGAATTTTACAAATTTTGACCTAGATATGACCCAATATAGTTTAATGGCCTATTCATTTGGACTGATAGGTCTGAGTTTGGTTCTCGTTTTATCTCCAGCATTTTATTCTAGAGAGGATACCAAGACACCGTTAAGATTCGGACTAATTGCAATAGCCTGCAATGCCATTTTGTCATTTTTATTAGTGATATTGCTGGTCAACCTAGAAGTTAACTATCCTCATATGGGGCTGTCATTGGCTTTTGCATTAGCAAGCTTAGTTAATGCCTCATTGCTGGCTAGAGAATTAATTAAACAGAATTTAATAATATTGGGTTCAAGCTACGCTTTCCTAATCACAAGAATAGTGATTGCAACCTTGGCTATGTCTGCATTTCTGATAGCCCTTAATCCAGAAAATATTATCTGGATCAACAGCGCTGTAAGTGAAAGAATTTTCTCACTCTTATTCCTAATTGGCACCTCCGTCCTAATTTATTTTGGTATTTTGTTTCTATTAGGCTTTAGATTCAGACAGATTCGTATTAAAAGTGAGATTAAATAACTATAATATGCAAAAATTTTTTAGAGAAAATGAAAGACTATAAAGAGACATTAAATTTGCCTGAAACGAGTTTTCCAATGAAGGCAAATTTGCCTAATAAGGAGCCTGAAATTCTAAAATTTTGGGAGGATATTAGTCTTTATCAAAAAATTAGGGAACAACAGAAAGATAAAAAGTCTTTTATTCTTCTTGATGGTCCTCCCTATGCTAATGGGAAGATTCATATTGGGCATGCTCTTAATAAAATCCTTAAAGATATCATTATCAAATTCAAAACACTTTCAGACTTTGATGCACCTTATATACCTGGATGGGATTGCCACGGTTTACCGATTGAGCATCAAGTGGAGAAAAAGAAAGGCAAGGTGGGAGTAAAAATAAAAGCTCATGAATTCAGAGAGTATTGTAGATCTTATGCTATTAAACAGGTCGAGGAACAGAGAGATGATTTTATTCGTTTAGGGGTTTTGGGTGAATGGAGCAAACCTTATTTAACCTTGGACAAAGAATATGAATCTGAGCAAATTAATGCTTTTGCTAAGATCGTAAATAATAATCATGTTAGTTATGGCCATAAACCGGTCCATTGGTGTTTGGATTGTAAGTCTGCATTAGCAGAAGCAGAGGTTGAATACCAAGATAAAGAATCTTTATCAGTCGATGTTGCTTTCAGAGTGATTGATAATGAAGAATTCTTTAATCGTTTGGGATTGGAAGATTTAAAACGAGAAAATAAAATCATCGTTCCCATCTGGACCACGACACCTTGGACGCTCCCTTCAAACGAAGCCGTTGTTCTGGGAGAAAATATTGGTTATTCAGTATTTGAAGCCACATTGAATAATGAAGAAATTACATGTCTTTTAGCAAACGATTTAATAGACGCGAATTCAAAACGATGGGGTTTTGAGTTATCAGGAAAAACTCATGATATCAATCCATTAGTTTTAGAAGGGTTAATGTTAGAGCATCCTATTTATGAAAAAGAGGTGCCTGTTCTGATCGGCGATTATGTAACAACCGAGAACGGTACGGGCGCTGTTCATACTGCGCCTGCTCACGGTCAAGATGACTTTAATATTGGCAAGAAGAACGATCTGGATCTGGAATGCTATGTCAATACTTACGGTGTCTTCAAGGAGGAAAAAGAATTTTTCTCTGGCCAACATATTTTTAAATCAGAACCAATGATTTTGCAGAAAATAGATCAAAAGAAAAATCTAATTCATCAAGAACAATTTATACATAGCTACCCTCATTGTTGGAGGCACAAGTCTCCCTTAATATTTAGAACAACCCGACAATGGTTCATCAATATGAACAATGAAAGTTTTCGGGAAAAATGTTTAAACGCTATTAAGGAAGTTAATTGGTATCCGGAGTGGGGTGAAGAAAGGATTTCGGGAATGGTTTCGACTAGACCCGATTGGTGCATTTCTCGACAAAGATACTGGGGGGTTCCTATACCATTATTTATCCATAAAGAAGATCAAACGCTTCACCCAAAAACAAGTGAATTAATGGATTCAGTGGCTGAAAAAATTAAAGAGAAGGGAATCGATACTTGGTTCGAATCTGCTGTTGAAGATTACTTGGGTAAAGATTCTAATGATTATGAGAAATCAAGCGACACCATGGATGTCTGGATGGACTCTGGATTAGCACATCATGCAGTCACTCAGAATCATAAACAAATCAGTTTCCCTGCTGATCTATATTTAGAAGGTTCTGACCAACATCGAGGTTGGTTTCAGAGTTCATTATTAACGTCCGTAGCAATTAATAATTGTGCCCCATACAAGCAAGTTTTAACCCACGGCTTCTTTGTTGACGAGCATGGAAAGAAGATGTCTAAATCTCTAGGAAATGCTATAGCTCCCCAAAATATAATCAATTCAATGGGTGCAGATATATTAAGGCTATGGGTCGCTTCAACGGATTACACAAATGAAATGAGAATTTCTAATGAAATCCTTAAGAGAAATAGCGACACGTACAGAAGAGTTAGAAATACTGCGAGGTTTTTACTAAGTAATCTTGGAGATTTTAATCCTGAGCAAGACGCTGTTGCATTCAAAGAGATGGTGTTATTGGATCAATGGATTATCAATAGGCTAAGCAGTGTTAATCAAAAAATTAAGAAAGATTATGAAAAATATTCATTTCATAAGGTCTCACAAACCTTGCATAATTTTTGTGTTAACGATATGGGTGGGTTTTATTTAGATATCATTAAAGACAGACTTTATACTATGCCGGAGAACTCTGTGGGAAGAAGATCGGCACAGACAGTTTTAATGTATATTGCTGAATCATTGGTTCGTTGGATTGCTCCTGTGCTCTCATTTACCTCCGAAGAAATTTGGCAACTTCTTCCAGGTAAACGAAAGACTTCAGTGTTTCTATCCAATTGGCATGAGTTTACAGCTTCAGATACTCAAGAAGAGTGGGATACGGTTCAAGATCTAATTGAGGTTATCGCTAAAGCACTCGAAGTTGCTAGAGATAAAGAAATTATTGGCTCTTCTCTAGATGCTGATTTAGTTTTATACGCCGATGAGAAGTTAATGAGTTTTCTAAATCCGTTATCTAAGGAATTACGTTTTCTGTTTATAACATCCTCTGTCTCTTTAGCAGCATTAGAAGAGGCAGATGATAGTGCTATTCATGGTGATAATTTCGCGGTCTCAGTTCAGTCCTCAGAGTTTGAAAAATGTAATCGTTGTTGGCATCGGCAAGAGAGTGTGAACCAATCAATAGAATATCCTGACCTATGTTCCAGATGTGAAGGCAATATTACTGAACAATCAGAACAAAGAGTGTATTTTTAAAAATGAATCAATTACGTTGGTTTATCCTGATTTTAATTGTTGTTTTGCTTGATCAATTTTCAAAGGAATGGGTTGTTGAAAATCTTCTTCTGTATGAACGCATCAAGGTTCTTCCTATCTTTGACATAACCTTATTACATAATACAGGTGCAGCTTTTAGTTTCTTTGCCTTTGAGTCTGGTAGTCAGCGAATTCCATTAATAGTGATTTCGCTCTTGGTGAGTATATTTCTCATTGTTTTGTTAGCTAAAGAATCAAGAAACTCAAACTTTGGGCAAAATTTTTCTGTAGCTCTTATCGCTGGAGGAGCGATAGGCAACTTGATTGATAGAATCTCTGAAGGTTATGTTATAGATTTTTTGCTTTTTTATTACGAGAGTTTTTACTTCCCAGCGTTTAATGTGGCTGATTCTGCAATTACAGTAGGAATGATTATTTTCTTGTTAGATAATTTTATGATAAAAAACAGATAGTTAGAAAAATCGGGTTTTAACAATAACCACAATATATTTGGAAATTAATTATATTCTCATTAGAATGTTTGATTATGGATGATGTAATTGAGTTAAAGAGTAACGTTGAGAAAAAACTCAAGTTCTATCGCCTTAGACCCACCAAGGCAAGGGTAAGGATTGGTATGATGTTTCTTGATCAGCCTAGGCATTTATCCGCAGATCAAGTTTACGAGAAATTAATTAAAAAAGGACACAGCATCTCTAAAGCGACTGTCTACAATACACTTAATGCCTTTGCAGAGAGAGGATTACTGAACCAAGTCGCTATTGACCCTGCAAAAACCTACTATGATTCATCAACAAATGCACATCATCATTTTTTTAACGTGGACACAGGACAGCTTTTTGATATACCTTCAGAGGAATTAAATATCGAGTCTATACCTCAACTTCCTGAAGATACAAAAATTCAGGATCTTGAAATCGTTATAAAAGTCAAAAATAAATAATCAGCAATTAAGGAGTTAAATATGGCCCGTCACAGAGCTTTGCAAATGTTTGGACGTTCCGGCAACCCAGCTTTTAGAAGCAAAGCATTCAACCAGCACTCGTCTGACTTCTCCACATCAGAAGTTATGACATTATCTGGAACTGTAAATAAAACCGGATTATATCTTTTGCTTTGTTTTATGACAGCCGCTTGGACTTGGAATCAATTATATTCCGGAGTTAATGTTGGGGTCTATCTTTGGGGCGGTCTTGGTGGAGGTTTGATTGCTGCCTTAATCACAATATTTAAACCCACTGTCGCACCCTATTCGGCACCCATATATGCTCTTCTTGAAGGTTTTATGATCGGTGGAATTTCAGCAATTTTTGAAGGAATGTATCCTGGTATTGTAATCCAAGCAGTGGGACTCACATTTGGCACACTTGCTGCGCTTCTAATGGCTTATAAAACTGGACTAATCAAACCCACGGAGAATTTTAGATTAATGCTTTTTGCGGCCACCGGTGGAATCGCATTACTCTATCTGGTCAACTTTATTATGATGTTCTTTGGATCCAGCATAGGCTTTATTCATTCAAACGGGATATTTGGAATTCTTTTTAGCTTGGTTGTCGTTGCTATAGCTGCATTAAACCTCGTGCTCGATTTTGATTTTATAGAACAGGCTTCTGAACAAGGGGCTCCTAAATATCTGGAAGCTTACGGAGCTTTTTCACTGCTGGTAACCTTAATCTGGCTGTATCTTGAAATATTAAGGCTCTTGGCAAAACTTCAATCTAGGAATTAATGGATTTAAATACACTGTTTTTTGGTCTTATGATTTTAGGATCATTGGGTGTATTTTTTTATTTTGGAAAATTTAGAGCTGCTTCCAAACAAACAAAACGCAAAGATAGAATTGATTGGACAATCTCATTATGGTCTAAGCTGAGATCAAAAAAAGACGAAGACTAAGTTATTTGCAAGCATGACTAATATTAAAAATATTTTAGCAATTGCTTCAGGAAAAGGAGGGGTAGGTAAGTCCACGGTCAGTGTGAATCTAGCACTCTCGCTGAAGAACCTAGGCCACAAGGTCGGCTTGCTTGATGCTGATATTTACGGACCGAGTATACCTCGTATGCTGAATACACAAGGACAGAGACCGACCACTCCTGACAATAAAACATTTAATCCAATTCTAGCTTCAGGTATCGAATTGATGTCAATCGGTTACATTGTCTTAAAGGATGAAGCAACCATATGGAGAGGGCCGATGATGTCCAAAGCTATAGAGCAGTTGCTATTCAGTACTAATTGGTCAGATCTTGATTATCTGATTATTGATTTACCTCCCGGGACAGGCGATGCTCAATTAACGCTTTCTAAAAAAGCTGACTTGAGTGGATCAATCTTAGTAACGACACCTCAACAAATAGCACTTCTAGACGTCAAAAAATCTTTGGAAGCCTTCCAAAAACTTTCCATCCCAATCCTAGGTTTAATCGAGAATATGAGTTATTTTATTTGTGAAAAATGTGGAGATGAGCATAAAATATTTGGGGAAAATAGAGTCGAAGACTTTTTAAATGAAAACAATCTTTCATTAATAGGCAGAATACCGATTGATTCTTCAATTGCTCTGGGAAGCGACCGAGGTAATCCAGTGGTAGTAGATCAAGCTCAAGAGTCACTTCAGGATGTTTTTAGTGAGATAGCAAAAGAAATAGACGCTCGATTAAAAAAAAACAAAAACTAAAAAAAGAGTAACTATTAAATTAATTTTGCTTTTTTGAGCATTAAAATATTGTCCTTTAACTCTTCCATTTCATTGAATTGATAATCTTTTTTAACCGGTTGACATTGACTGGTCCTTGGGCAAAGAGAACTTTTAGGGCAAATAATCCGAGCCTTATTATCCAATGCATCTCTAATCCAAAAAATTCTTAAAATATTAGCTATTTTCTCTAGTGAGGATTTAATATTACTTTCAATTTCTGCATCGCCTCCATTTTTTTGACATGCTCTTTCTAACTCTAGGGTTATGTCTTCCGGATCAATACCTTGATTCCTGAGAGCAGGGACCAAATCAATACCCAATGAATACAGTTTCAGATTTCCTGCTAAGTCCTGCCTTCTTATGGAGTAGCAAGCATACAAAAAGGTTTGCTCACCGTCTTTTAATAAAGAAATTTGTGATTGAGGGTTGTGTACATAACTTTGATTAAGCAATCTGAAAACTGTCCAGTTGGGACAAGGGTTGCGGGCCAAAGACATATTTCCAAACGGAAGCGGTATGCCATTGCCCCGATAAATTGCAGAAAGATATCCTGGCTGATAGGCTTCAAAATAATGCCAGTGTATATAGCTCGAGACAGCAGTCACCCGTCTCATCACATGAGCTGGAGATAATTCAAGATCCTTCGCTGCTGTTAGCATATCGTGTTCTTTTTTGATCAAGTAACTTCGAAAAGGTTTTCTCGGACACAAAAGAGCACCGGCAAAGAAACTCGATTCAAAATCATGCCAAGCCATCAGAACATCGTGCGAGCTGGTGTTATTTTCTCGAACACCATAGGTATCAAAGGTATTTGAGCCTGATGAAATGATTGACCTTAAACCATCACCTTGATGAAGAATCTTATGACCTAAATGTGTTGCAAGATCGTATTTAAGTCGTTGAGTATCTTTTTTTAATGATTCGTTGATATAGACTTCAGAAGGGGATTCAAAAAAAGATCTAAGTAACATTTTATTTTTCATTTCTGGTGTTGAAGTAGACACTCTATTTTGCTTAAACCACTTAATTTTTAACCCATGAGTCTTATACAATTTCCTTATGTCGCTAACTTTTATGGGAAATAAATTCTTACCAATCTCATCTGCAACTTTTTCTATATCTGGAAATCTATTGTGATTAGCTTCTTGAAAAGATCTAATCAATAGATGAGCAAATTGTCTCCCCGAGATACCGCTTTGATCTAGGAGTTCAGGAATAGCGCCTTGAAGCAGCTCTTTACTGTATAGAAATCCAGGCTCTAACGGAAGATTCGGTGTTTTTTTAACAATGTCTTGATCCTCAGGTATGCCTATATCAAGATTCTCATCCATGAACCAAGACAAATCTTTTTGAAAAACTATAGCAATTTGTTTCAAAACCTCTTCAGAAGGAAGTCTTTTCCCATTTTCAATCATGCTTAAATAAGACACCGAGGGAGCATTTTTGGGATCGGACTGACTGCACCTCTCGGATAAATCTTCTAGGGTGAGTTTGTTCAGTTTACGAATATTTTTTAATTTTGCCCCTAATAGATGGCTCTTTCGAAATAAATTGCTCATTGTGAAATTTACATTGTGAAATTTTTACTGTGAAATTTTAATATAATCTGATCTAAAATTCACTAAATTAAAAATATTTAATTGGTAAATGAATAAGAGTATCGAAATTACACCAACCTTGAGTAGTGAGGAAGAAGAAATTCTTAATCCTACTGCATTGCAATTGCTGACGTTGTTACATCGTCAATTAAACCCCCAAAGATTGGAGTTGTTAAAACAAAGAAAACAGAATCAATCTGAGTTGGATGATGGCAGGAAACCCGATTTTCTTAAGAAAACTAAAGCAATAAGAGAAGACAACTGGGTGGTGGCTCCAATCCCTGAGGACCTTCAAGATCGTCGTGTTGAAATAACAGGTCCGGTGGATAGGAAAATGGTCATTAATGCACTAAACGCACCCGTTAAAACCTTTATGGCTGATTTTGAAGATTCGTGCTCCCCAACTTGGAACAACATCATAGAAGGTCAAATTAATTTAAGAGACGCTGTTAATGGTTCAATTGAGTTTATAAGAGAAAGCGATCAAAAAAGATATGCTTTAAATCAAAGCACAGCCACTCTTATAGTGAGGCCCAGGGGTTGGCATTTAAACGAGAAGCATATTTTGATTGACGGTGAAGAAGTTGCAGGCGGTTTTTTCGATTTTGCTGTCTTTCTTTCAAATAATTATGAATCGCTTAAACAAAATGGTAGCGGCCCATATTTTTATTTACCAAAACTTGAAGGCCATCTTGAAGCAAGATTATGGAATGATGCTTTTATTGCTGCTCAAGATTTTTTGGATATTCCTCATGGAACCATTAAAGCGACGGTTCTTATTGAGACAATTTTGGCAGCCTTCGAAATGGACGAAATCCTCTATGAACTCAGAGAACATTCAGCTGGACTCAATTGTGGTCGTTGGGATTATATATTCAGTTTCATAAAAAAATTTAGAAACGATCCTGAAAGCATTTTACCCAATAGACATGATGTTTCAATGACTCGACATTTTCTGAAATCTTACGTGGATCAATTAATCAAAACTTGCCATAAAAGAAATGTTCATGCCATGGGTGGAATGGCTGCACAAATACCAATAAAGAGTGATCCAGAAAAAAATGATCTGGCTATGTCAAAAGTTCAATCTGATAAGCTACGTGAAGCAAATGCCGGTCACGATGGGACCTGGATTGCTCACCCAGGTTTATCCTCAATTGCAATGGATGCATTTAATTCAGTGATGGCTGATAAACCCAATCAGATTTATAAAAAAAGAGACGATGTAAATATTACAAATTATGACCTTCTCAAAACGCCAACTGGCTCAATTACACAAGATGGTCTAAGGGATAATATTAGAGTTGGCGTGCAATATATTGAGGCATGGTTATCAGGCAATGGCTGTGTTCCATTATACAATCTGATGGAAGACGCAGCTACTGCTGAGATATCGAGATCACAAATTTGGCAATGGATTAAGCACAGATCAAAGCTTTCCGACACAGGCCAAATCATCGATGAGGAACTATTTATATCTATGTTAGATGAAGAAGTGAACCGACTGGCTGAGCAACGAGGAGATTTATCTAATCAGTCTCACTTTGATTCAGCGATAGATTTATTTAAAACCATGTCAATTAATTCAGAGTTTGAAGAATTTTTAACACTACCTGCCTACGAACTTATCTGAGGAAACTTTTATGAAAGAAAAAAAACAACATTCACAAAAAACAAAAGATAAACAAAGTATTGAATACATAAATAAACCGCTAACAGAGTCTGAAACACTGGATTTGTTGATTTACGGAGAGGATGTCTTAGATACCACTGTAAGTCATAAGAAAACTAGATAAAGAAAAACCTTAATAAAATTAACTGCTCTTCAATAATTACAGGAGAACAACATGGGTGACAAAAGAAACTATACAACTGATCAAGTCGAAGCCTTGAGAGGTTCTATCAAGATTGAGCACACATTAGCTAAGATGGGGGCAAAACAATTACGTAAGTTATTTGAAAGCGAACCTTATGTTAATACTTTTGGTGCCTACAATGGGCAGCAAGCTGTGCAACATGTTAAAGCTGGTCTTAAGGCAATTTATGTTTCTGGTTGGCAAGTTGCAGCTGCAGCAAATAGTAATAATGAGGTCTTTCCAGATCAAAGTCTTTATTCTGTAGATTCTGTTCCAAATGCTGTTCGAAGTATTAATAATGCCTTTCGACGACAGGATCAAATTCAGGTGCAAGAAGGGAGAGAAGGTTTCTACTTTGCTCCGATTGTTGCTGATGCAGAAGCTGGTTTTGGGGGTGCATTAAATGCCTATGAGTTAGCTCGTAATCTGATTGAAGCAGGAGCCTCAGCCGTACACTATGAAGATCAATTGTCAGCAGAAAAGAAGTGTGGACATCTTGGGGGGAAGGTTTTGATATCCACGAGTCAAGCAATCAGAAATTTAAATGCAGCAAGACTGGCGGCAGATGTTGCTGAAACTGATACATTAATTATAGCGAGAACCGACGCAGAAGCCGCAAAGCTTCTGTTGACAGATGTGGATGAAATTGACCGTAAGTTCATGACAGGCGGAAGAACTACAGAAGGTTTTTATGAAATTTCAGGTGGACTGGAAATGGGCTGTGAGCGAGGACAAGCATTTGCTGAGTATGCAGATTTGGTTTGGTGTGAAACATCAAAACCTTGTTTAAAAGATGCGAAGCGATTTGCTGATGCCGTTCGTGGTTCTCATCCCGAGCAATTACTAGCATACAATTGTTCCCCAAGCTTTAATTGGAAACA
>CAZVRH010000013.1:6246-26811 GCA_964629335.1 uncultured Woeseia sp. | reverse complement strand
AGATCTAAGACCAGAGTAATAAAATACAACAGGTCTTGATTTGCAGAAAAATACAATTGAAAAGATTCTGGGAACATAAAAAGTTAGCTTTTTTCCATAAATTGGTTTTAATTTTGTTCAATCATCCAATAAACTGAAGATAAATTAAAGATAGAATTTTTATGATCACTATTGGATATTTATTTATAGCATTTCTAGCCGCAGCATGCTTGGTTTACGCAGCAAAATCTTACTTAAAACAACCTAATAACATGCTGCTTTTAATACTTTGCCCAACTTCATTACTCTGGTTTGATTCTGTTGTAATTGCAATCGGTCAATTTCTCGGAGAAGGCAATCTTCTTTTAAGTCTTACTTATATTCGTTACTCAGCACATTGGTTGATGTTGCCCCTTTTGTTTATAGTGGCTGGGATGATTTTGAGAGGGGCTGATTTTAAATTCGCATCCAATAAATTGGTTATGGGTTTATTCTGTACGATTGCCGTGTTTTTTATAATAGAAGACTTTAGGCACATTTTTTTTATAGACTTTTATCCCGCCTGTTACGGCGACACTCTCCGATATGTGACCCAGGTTCCAGTCGGACAGGCATGCACTCCTGAATTAGAAGGGATGGGCACAAGAGTATCTCCAACAGCTGCAATACTGCTTACATTGATACTTCTGGTATCGGGAATAGCAATATGGATAAAACATAAGTGGCCTTGGCTTGCGGTCGGCTGTTTCATTATGTTTCTTGCTGCTCAACCAACTTCAATTGGCCCCATTCTTAGCAATGCCGGTGAGCCCATTTTTACTTTTGTGGTTACCCTTACAGCCATCAGATTTGGAAATAAATCTGAAGAGTCAATACGCTCTAATTCCTGAAAGAACAGAATCAAGAATTGATCGACTCGCCCAGATTGAGAGGAACTATTTCTACTTCTTGATCTTTTTCGATGGTCTCTAGATTCTCCGGGATAATTGCCCAAGAATTGGTTCGATTAAAGGGTTTAAGCTTGAATGATTCTTGTCCACTTAAAATATTAGTTTCAAGAATGCCTTGAGCATTAACGGCTGTATGTGCTTTAGCAAAGAAACAAAATTTCTTTGATTTTTTATATTCTGTTTTATTGATCGCTTTCATTCTTGGCTCAATTTCCTGGCCTTGCATAATTCTAAAGGCTTGGTTAACGAAGAATCTTAAGCCGACAGCGACAGACACAGGGTTACCGGGAAGACCAAAGACGATTTGTCCGCTAGAGAAGATCGCCATCAGTATTGGCTTGCCTGGTCTGATCCAAACCTTGTGAAAGAGAATTTCTGCCCCCATTTCCATCAACACGGAAGGCACGAAATCAGCCTTCCCTGCAGAAACACCTCCTGTGGTAATAATAATATCCGAGCCAAGATCGATGCATTGCTCCATTCTTTCTGTGATTTCTTTTTTTTCATCTCTGACATGAAAGCTTTTTTTGCAGATAATTCCAGAACGTCTGATGGAAGCTTCTAAATATGGCCCATTTGTATTTGAAATGCTGGGACCGTCTTTATTGTCTAGCTCGCTACCCGTGGTTACTATGCTGATTGTAGGTGCCGTATATGTTTTCACCGATTTTATTCCGTTAGCAATTACAGACATCATGGTATGCGGTTCTATGGAACTGCCTTTTTCTAGAATCATATCTCCAGCTTTAAAGTCTTCCCCCGCTTGCCTAATATTTCGACTTTCGGAAACTTCCTCATCGATGATTAAGTATCTTTTCCCGTCACGATCAATTGTATGCACTTGTTCAACCGGAATCACACTATCAAAACCGTTCGGTACAATCGCGCCAGTCATAATTTCATAGGAACTGAAGGGTAAATGGGTTTTAGGAGGAGATTGACCGGCAAATATGGTTCCTATAATTTCTAGCTCTATAGGGTTAGCCTTTGAGGCTTTTTGTGTTTCGGATGTATTGATAGCAAAGCCATCCATTGCTGAATTTGCAAACTCAGGAATTTCAGATTCAGCAATCAAATCTTCTGCAAGCACGCCATAACCATCCTCAATAGCCCTTTCAATCGTGGGTAAAGGTCTTACTGTACGTCGGATAGTCTGTACGGCTTCATCATAGCTAATCATAGTTCTTTTATAACATATTTGATCACAGTAAATACCCTAGCTAATAGATTTGATATTTTAGATTAGAATCATAAACGAATTATAAATATTTGGATTTAAGTTAGAATATTTCTTGAGCAATGAGCACTTCATTAAAATTAAACAGAAGAAAATTCATAAAAGGTTCAACCTCTATGGGATTGCTTCTTAACTACGCCAACACCAGTCAAGCGCTCGCTAACGATGCTTACAGGGGCACTGAAGATCTGTATCGCAGAAAATGGACCTGGGATAGAGTGGTCAGAGGTACTCATGGAACCAATTGTTCAGGTACCTGCGCGTTTAATGTTTTTATTAAAAACGGTGTGGTATGGAGAGAAGAGCAACAGGGACAATATGAAGTTATTGGCGATGCTCCAGATCCAGGGCCTAGAGGATGCCAGAAAGGCATGAGGCATCATAAATATATGTACGGTAAGCAACGCGTTCTTTACCCATTGAAAAGAGTGGGTAAACGAGGCGAGGGCAAATGGGAGCGAATTAGTTGGGAGCAGGCCACAACCGAAATAGCTGATAAATTTCTAGATTACGCCATTGAATATAACCCTGAATGCATTTCTTACGGCAGCGGGACACAAATGTCAGTGAAGATGGCATCTTTTGCGGGTCATTTGCGATTCTGTAACATCACCGGCGTTACCGTTCCTGAGTTTTTCTCAGGGGTAGGCGATTTACCAACAGGGTCCTATATGACTCTTGGTCAAGTTTACACCGGTGATACATTTGCTTCTGTTTACAAATCAAAGTGTGTGATGGTATGGATGAGTAATCCCGCGGTCACCAGAATACCTGATGCCCATTATTTTTGGGAAGCAAAGTATAACGGCACACAAGTTATTTCTATCTCTCCTGAATTTACGCCCACTGCCATGCACTCAAATCTGTGGTTAAACCCTAAACCGGGGACAGACTCAGCATTGGCTATGGCTATGGTAGAGGTCATTCTCAAAGAGAAAATTTATCAGCAAGATTACATAAAAGAGCAAACAGATTTACCTTTATTGGTGAGAACAGATACAAAAGAATTTCTGAGACGAGAAGATTTGTCTTTATACGGGTTACTGGCAGTAGCAGACAATGTCTATTATATGTGGGACGAAGCAACGAATAAGATTGTTCAAGCCCCGGGCACTGGCCGAGGAGATAAACCCTTGGGCAGAGACCGTCGAAAATACGGCACTTTGGATCTTGGGCAAATACGACCCAGTCTCGAAGGACGATGGATTGCAAATACTCTTGACGGTGAGGTAGAGGTGACCACGGTCTTTGAACTGTTAAAAGAAGAATGTAAAAACTATACACCAGAAAAAGCTTCACAAATTACCGGTGTCAATCCTGAAGTCATTCGTACCACAGCCAGAATCTTTGCCGATGCCCAACCAGCTATGATTTATGCAGGTTACGCAGCATGTAAATGGCTGCATGGCGATTTATTGCAACGAGCAATGTTATTGATGCTGGCTTTAACTGGAAGCACAGGAAAGGAAGGCGGAGGACTACAAGTTGCGAATGCACCGGTTGCTCGAGGCATGAATCAATTTGGGTTTTCTGATGTCGGACCTGCCTTCAGATTAATTTCTGCTACAACTTGGGATTACGATCATGCAGATATGAAAGACCTGAATGAAAAGATGTACGGTAAGAAGCTTGCCGATAATTTTGATAAGTACTACAAGAAAAGCATCGCGGAAGATTGGTTTCCTGACTACAGTAAAAACGGTTGGAAAATGGGTATATTTGCAGGAAACAATGGAGCTAATTGGAGGGCTACTGGAAGTTTCTGGAGAAAAACAGCGTTTGAAGAATTAGAAACAATTGTCTCTCTAACGCCGGACATGGGAGTCACTTCAATGCATTCCGATTATGTTTTACCGATCGCTCATCACTATGAGAGAGATGATCTAATGTTGCAATCCCGTGTTGCTTACTTACAGGTTCTCAACGAAGCGGTTCCTCCGTTGGGTGAATCTGTGGATGATTGGGAGGCCAACAGAAGACTGGCTGAAGCCATCAGTAAGCAAGCTGTTGTTCGTGGAATTCAGCCCATTTGGGATGCTGTGGATGGAAGGAGTGTCAGAAGGGATTACACTAAAACCCATGATTTGTTTACTATGGGCGGACGCATTAATAATTCCAAAGACGTCGCTCAATTTATTATTAATGCCAGTCACGGGTTACCAAAGATTAGTTTTGAAGAGCTGTCTGAGAAGGGCATTGTTAAGGTTGAGGGAGTAGAGAATACCTCTTGGGACAATGAGGAGTCACCCTACCATACAGAAGTCGTTAGAAGCGTTAGAGAAAAACGCCCGTATGAAACATTCACCGGTCGACAGCAATTCTACATAGACCATGAATGGTTTATTGAGTTCGGAGAGACGCTGCCCACATATAAAGAATCCCTGTCACTAGAAGGTTATCCGATGCGAATGATGATGGGGCATGCTAGGCATGGAATTCATAGTACTTGGAGAGACGATTCTTTTCTTCTCAGTCTGCAACGAGGGGAACCGGACATTTATGTAAACCCCGACGATGCTGAAGCCAGAGGAGTGAACGATGGAGATATGGTTCGTATTTACAACTCAGCGGGTGAATTTTTTGCGATGGCACATCTTAGTTCAGGTATCCAACCAGGAATGTTATTTATGTATCACGGATGGGATCCAAAAATGTTCAAAGATCAAAAGAACTTTGGTGAGGTCATACCTACCGGCGGTTTAATCAAACCAACTTCGATGGCTGGAGATTACGGTCATCTTGGCTATCAACCCTTGGCTTTTGCTCCAAATCAGACCTACAAAGATTTTACCTGTGATTTTGAAAAATCGGCCTGATTGTTGCTAGCTTATGGATAGGTTATGTCTTGATGAAATAAGAGTCTTTGAGACCACTGCTGTCCCAAGATCAATTGCCTATAGCGTGTTTTCTTTACTGATGAGCTCACCGCATGAGATTAATCCGAGAGTAAAAATTAATGAGATTGAACCCCTTCAATTGCCCTTTAACTATGATCTAGAAAAGGTCATGCATGATTTCTGTATTCATGAGGATGATATCCTGAAGAGGCAGTTCAGTGCTTTATTTGAAATCGGTGATCACGGTCCTCCCATCCCTATTCGTGAAGATTTATTTTTAAATCAACCCGCAAAATTAAAGGAAGATTTAGTGAGATTTTATGAACATTTTGGTTATGAATTAAATGAGGAGTTTCAATGGCAAATGGATCATCTCTCCATAGAACTCGAATTTATGTATTTTCTTACTATGGGAGAATTTAAAGAGAAAGAAGATAAGTTGTCCTACCAATTGGCTCAGTTGGATTTTTCTAAAAAACATTTAATGAATTGGGTCCCTCGATTAGGAGATAGGATTTCAGCCTTATCTAAAGATGAAATTTATGCCAAAATTAGTATAGAATTGAATACATTTCTTGAGCATGATCTAAATTTTCAAGAACAAACAATTAAAGCAATTGACACATCAGGAGGGTAGGTTTGGGTCAAGTTTCAATGGTCATTGATCTGAATAAGTGCATTGGTTGCCAGACATGCACCACAGCTTGTAAGTCACTTTGGACTGATGAACCAGGTCAAGAATATATGCTTTGGAATAACGTTGAAACAAAACCGGGACCAGGATATCCGAGGTACTGGGAAGACGACGGCGGCGGTTTCGATGAGCAAGGTAACTTGAACAGAGACGGACTGATGCCCAAGAAAGAGGATCATGGAGATGATATCCCGCTGAATCATGATGAAGTCTACTTCAAAGGTGTTGAAGTTAGATTACAGCAAGAGCAGTCCATGGGTAAGGGTTCAAACTGGGATGAAGACACAAGCTCAGGCGATTACCCAAATAATTATCACTTCTATTTGCCGCGAATGTGTAACCATTGCACCAAACCTTCTTGTTTAGAGGCCTGTCCAGTTAGGGCAATATATAAAAGAGAAGAAGATGGTGTGGTTTTGATTGATCAGGATAAATGCCAAGGAATCAGGGAATGCAATAAGGCTTGTCCCTACGACAAAATCTATTTTAACTACGTTACTGGCAAGTCTCAGAAATGTATTTTTTGTTTCCCTCGCTTAGAAGAAGGTGTCGCTCCAGCTTGTGCGAGACAATGTCCAGGCAGATTAAGATTCGTAGGTTTTCTTGAAGATGAAGATGGACCTATTCACGAGTTGGTTTATCAGTGGAAGGTTGCACTTCCTTTGCATCCAGAGTATGGAACGGAACCCAATGTTTTCTATGTGCCACCCATGTTGCCTCCTAACTTTGATGAGAACGGTGAATTTTCTGAAGATCCAAGAGTTCCAACTGAATATTTAAGAAGTCTTTTTGGTGAGGAGGTAGATCAAGCATTGATCACATTGCAATATGAAATGGAGAAGAAACAAGAAGGTAAAGAATCTCGTCTTATGGATATTCTTATTGCCAAGGAATGGAAGTCTCTATTTAATATACCTGACGTCAAAATTTATTAATTTAAGCATTAACTAATTAGGTCTGTTGCAATGGAGCTGTCGAAGTCACGTGTTTTTTTAATTATGTCATCACTGGTGCTGTCATCAGTTATGGCCAGCCTAGATTCTAGTTTTACACCCATCGCTATTCCAGACATGATCGATAAACTGGATTCGAGCACCAGCGAAATAGTTTGGGTTGCTCTAGGTTATTTAATAGCAGCCAGTGGCCCCATGCTCTTAGCAGCTAAAATGGCTGATGGTTTAGGGCATGCAAGATTCTTTCAGCTTGGCACCCTAATCTATGGATTAGCGATGATTGCTTGTTCCTGGGCACCAGACGCGAACACATTAATTACGCTTAGATTTATTCAAGGGTTTGGAATGGCTCTTTTTTTACCGACCACCTTTGCCATTGCAACAGCGATGTATGGACCTAAGAAACGAGGAGCAGCACTGGGCATTCTTCAAGCTGCAAATGCCGTCGGTTTTGTCATGGGGCCAGTTTTTGCAGGATGGCTGCTTGATGCTTATGACTGGAGCGCTATTTTTTGGTCAAGAATTCCCTTTGCTATATTAGCAATTTTGCTCGCTTTCATGGCCTTAGGTTTTAAACACCCGTTTCGTTTCTCAGAGCCTCAGAAAACCTACGATTATATGGGCGCTGCTTACTTAACTTTGTCCTTATATGGAATCTTATATGGTTGTAATAAATTACCAGTTGAGGACAATCATTTAGACCCCCTTGTTTGGATCATCTTTATTTCTGGTTTTGTATTATTTTTCTTATTTCTTAGACAGGAAAAAAGCCATAAAGACCCTTTGATTGATTTAACACTTTTTTCTAAAAGTAACGATTTCACTAAAGCGTCTATTGCCTTTGCATCGGTGTTTGCCAGTTTTCCCGTTTATTTATTCATTCTGCCAATAGTCATGATCAACGGACTTGAAATGAAAGCCTGGGACGCAGGTCTAGCATTGGGCTTAGCGGCTTTAGCGACACTATTGATAAGCCCAATTGCGGGTAACTTATCCGATCGGGCTGGTCCTGAGAAACTTTGTATGAGCGGTGCTTTAATGACAGGAGTCGGCTACCTGTTATTGTTCTTGGTAAACGCTGATTCAACAGTCCTCTCTGTCTTGCCTGCAATGGTTTTGGTGGGCGCCGGCACGGGACTGTTCTTTTCACCTAATAATAATTTAATGTTAGCCAGTGCACCGCCGGAAAGAGCGGGGATGGTTTCAGGTTTATTTGGGGTTCTTAGGCAATCGGGCTACGCACTGGGTTTTGCAGTGACAGCCAGCTTATTTACAGCAGTTCAAAATTGGTTCGATCTTGAATGGGCTTATTCGTCAGTCAATTTGCTGTCAGCAGAATCGGCAAATAGTATCACTGAAATTTACCACCAAGGAAGCCAATGGTCTCCTGAGATGCTGGTGTTTATCCTGCATATAGGGGTCTTATTGTGCTCCAGTATTTTAATTATTACCTTGGTTAATTCGATTCCCAAGCTGAAACTCAATACATCACGGCAATTCTCTGTGAGTTTAGTGGCTGTAGTTATTTCACTCTTATCAATGGGATCTTATAGCCTTAAAGCCCCAGGCGTGATCAATGTGTCAAACACAGAAGTTATAGTTGCAACAACTGAGCCTGTAAGCGCCTTTGGTATGATGTCCAGAAGTTACGATCCTATTGAGATTGTAAAAACAGGTACTAAGGACTTTGTTGATATTGACAATCAAGCGTATATGAATCGATGTGCATTTTGCCATGGCGCTAATCTTGAAGGTATAGAAGGTTTAGGGGCAACTCTTACCGATTCTGAATTTATCAATAATATGGATTTAGAAGCCATCATTGAATTTTTAAAAGTCGGTCGAATGATCAATTCAGAGAATTCAATTTCTGGGGGAGTGATGCCTGGTTTTGCTTGGCTTCCTGAAGAAGAATTAGAGGAAATAGCAGGTTATATTAAATCGAATAATCCCTCGAATTAGATGGAGAGCAGTCAGACGAAAAAGAACTCAATTGCAGGATGGTACGCAGTTTTTATGTTACTCCTCGCTTACGTGCTCTCGTTTGTTGATCGAATTATTATGAGTCTTTTGGTTACTCCAATTAAGGAGGACTTAGGCACTACTGATGCACAAATGGGTTTGTTGATGGGTTTTGCTTTTGCTGTTTTCTACACGGTTATTGGAATACCTATTGCGAGATTGTCTGATGTTAAGAGCAGAACAATGATTATTGCTGTAGGGGTTTTTCTATGGAGTTTAATGACTGCTGCTTGCGGTTTAGCTAGGAGTTTCTTTCAACTGTTTCTTGCACGAATAGGAGTAGGCGTAGGTGAAGCAGCTTTGTCACCGGCTGCATATTCAATGATTTCAGATTATTTCACTGACGATAAATTGGGAAGAGCGATCGCTGTTTATCAATCAGGTGGGTTATTTGGAGGCGGCCTTGCCTTTATCATTGGTGGCGCTGTGGTTAGCTTGATTATTAGTTCGGATGCTATCTCTCTCCCATGGGTGGGTGAATTAAAACCTTGGCAAATCGCCTTTCTCATGGTGGGCCTACCCGGTATCCTTATGGCATTTCTGATGTTAACGGTTAAAGAGCCAACAAGAACTGGTATCAATGAGTCAATGGATAAGAGAGTCTCAGTGGTTGAGGCAGTAATGTACATGAGAAATAACTGGCAAGTTTATACTGCAATCTTTTTTGGTTTTGCTTTATTAGCAACTCCGATTACATCCGTTCTAACTTGGGTGCCCACGTATCTTCAGCGTGTTCATGGAATGAGTATAGCCGATAGTGGCATGAGCTTAGGCTTGATGTTGTTTTTTCTCTCAAGTACCGGCGTTATATTTGGCGGATGGCTGGTGGATTATATGAAAAAGCATGATTATCAAGATAGTTATTTTAGAGTCGGGTTGATTGTCTGCATAGCATCAGTTCCTTTAATTCTTTTTGCCACTTCTCTTGCAGACCTGAAAATGACGATTCGAGTTCTTTGTCCATTAATTTTTATAGTCAGTATGCCTTTGGCTATCGGCCCAATTATCTTACAGGTAATTACACCTAATCAGTTAAGGGCACAAGTTGCGGCTGTTTATATGTTGTTTTTAAATCTACTCACCGCATTACTGGGTCCCACCGGTATTGGTTTAGTCACAGACTATGTCTTCAAGAACGATCTAGCAGTAGGTCAATCCATAACTTTTATAAATCTGATTTCGGTCCCTTTGGCCTTTATTTTTCTCTATTTTGGTCTTTTGCACTTTAACAAACGTTTAAAAACTCATAATTATTGATTAATATAATAGGTTCCCTCTGAAGAAATAAATAAGAGGGTAATGAAGTAAACATAGGGAGAGTCTTATCATGTCAGATGAATCAACTCAGGAAAATTATGCTGGTGTTTGGGATACCGGTTTAGGTTTCGGAAAGAAATCAGCAGTAATTGTTATCGATCTACTTCAGGGCTATACAACCGAAGGTTCAGATTTGTACGCTCCTGGTGTTGTAGAGTGTGTGACACAGATGCCGGATTTTTTAGATTTGGCTCGCTCTAAGGGAGTGCCAATTATCCATACTAGAGTGTTGTACACACAACCAAACCTTGAAGATGGTGGCGTATGGATAAAAAAAGCACCGGTGCTTAAAGATCTAGTCCTAGGCCATCCTTACGCTGAATTTTGTGAAGGAGTTGAACCCCAAGAAGGGGAGGTGGTGATTGTTAAACAATACGCAAGTGCTTTTTTTGGAACGTCACTTGTTGCTACATTGAATGGAATGGGTGTGGACACTTTAATCATCACTGGTTGCACAACATCAGGATGTATAAGAGCAACTGCTGTTGATACAGTGCAACATGGATTTAGACCGATTTGTGTTCGAGAATGTATTGGTGATCGTGCTGAAGGGCCTCACGAAGCTAACTTATTTGATATCAACGCAAAATACGGTGATGTTATCAGTAAAGAACAAGCTATGGGTTATTTGAATAGCTTATAGAGTAAATTATTAACTAGAGGAAAAAATAATGAGCGAATTAACACAAAGTAAACATTACGATTACGTACCGATTATTGATAGAGAGCCGTTTAAATTACCGGACGGGGCAAGAGTGGCAGTTATGCCGTATATCAATATTGAACATTTTCCAGCTGCCATTCCGGGGACATCACTGATTCCTGGAACGGCTGCATTTTCTCCAGACCCTCTAAATTATGGCTGGAGAGACTATGGAAATAGAGTCGGTCTTTGGAGAATGATGGAAGTTATGGACAAGCTGGGTATGAGAGGCACCGTTTGCCTGAATGCTGAGATCATTCGAGAATACCCAAGGATCATTGAAGAATCATTGGCTAGAGACTGGGCCTTTATTGGTCATGGGATCAATAATGCTCCTGCAAACTTTATAGGCAATGCTCCAGATGGAGAAGGCGGTCACATTCCTTTAGATGAGAGCAAAGAGCGAGAAATAATCAGCAGTGTTTGTAACCAAATGGAAGAGGCTTTAGGAAAGAAAACAAAAGGATGGCTTTCGCCATTTTTAACTCATACCGATAACACACCCAGAATCCTCGAAGAAAATGGCGTGGAATATCTGTGTGACTACACTGCAGATGATCATCCATTTAGGTTTAATACGCCAAAAAATAATTTAATTGCGGTGCCATATACAGTTGAATTAAATGATATACCAGCATTTTTAGGTCATTCGGGAGTGGGTGTCTCATCGGAAGCATTTGGCGATATGATTGTCGACCAGTTTGATGTCCTCTATGAAGAAGGTGCTAGCAATGCACGATGCATGCCCATCTGTTTACACACCTTCCATGTGGGCCAGCCTAATAAGTTTAAACATTTGAAACGAGCTTTTGAATACATAGCAAGTCATGATGATGTTTTATTAACCACCGGTGACGACATCAACGATTGGTATAGAGAGCAATATATGTAAACTCTGCGTCCTTTCTAAGGGCAACTTAGATATAATACTGGGTAGGGAAACCTGCCCAGTTTTTTTTAAAGCAATGACTGACAACAAAATAAACCAATATCACTTATTTTTTTCTATCATTTTAGCTAATGTTGTTTTTATGTTCTCTGCTGTTGCAGCAGAAAGCGACTGGCCTCAATATGCTGGTGATGAAGGCGGTTCCAGGTATTCTCATTTGGACCAAATTAATCGAGACAATATTCAGGATTTAGAAGTGGCATGGACTTACAAGACTGGTCACTTGGATCGTGTTCCCGAAAATTTATCATTTTTAAGAAAATTAGTTGGTTTTCAAGTCACGCCAATAATATTGCCAGAAGATGTAGGGGGCTATTTAGTATTTTGCACTCCTTTTAACGAAATCATTGCTTTAAATGGGGCCACTGGAGAAAAGGTTTGGAACTATGATCCAAAAATTGATTTACGACCGTTCGCAGGACGATTTAACTGTCGAGGGTTAGCTCAGTGGAGAAATCCGGAAAAAGACCTGAGTGAACTTTGTGCTCACAGTCTATTCCTTGCCGCAAATGATAAGCGATTAATAGCTGTAGATGCCATCAGTGGCAGACCTTGTTCAGAATTTGGTTTAGAAGGTATTGTTGATGTTTTGCCTTATATAAAACAAATAGAGCCCACCAATCAAATTCAAGCCATGCAACTTAAATCACCTCCGGCTGTTGTTAACGGCGTGGTGATTATAGGAGGTACAGGAAATAAATTTAAAGATGCGAGCTCTGTAAACGGAGCCGTTCGAGGTTTTGATGCTGTGACTGGCGAGTTTCTTTGGTCTTTTGACACACTGATTAGAGATCCTGAGTCCACTGAATCTTTGCCCTATTCAGTTGGCGGAGCTAATGTTTGGACAACCATGTCCGTAGACAGTCAAAGAGATTTAGTGTTTATTCCAACTGCCAGCGCCTCGCCAAATTTTTACGGCGGATTAAGACCAGGCGATAATCGTTATGCTAATTCAGTGTTAGCATTGCGTGCACAAACAGGAGAATTGGTTTGGCATTATCAAACGATTCATCACGATATTTGGGATTGGGATTTACCAACACATCCTTTATTGGTCGATGTAACTACTGAGGATGGCAGCCAACCTATTGTTATTGCCTTAGGAAAAACAGGTATGGTCTATACTTTCCATCGAGATAACGGTGAACCGTATTTCGAAATTGAAGAAAGAGAAGTTCCAACTGATGGAATTTTAGGCGATCAATTGTCACCAACACAGCCGTTTCCAGTGAAGCCTCCACCCTTAGTCAGGCAGGGGATATCCCCTGATGATGCTTGGGGAGTTACTTCTTATGAAAGAGAAGCGTGTCGAGAGATGATCGCTTCTGCAAGACATGGAGGAATGTTTACACCAATGTCGACTCAAGGAACAATTATGTACCCTCAAGTTGGGGGAGGAGCCAATTGGGGAGGAGGCGCATTTGATCCAAAACGAAATATACTGATCGTTCCAGTTTCTCAAGTCCCCTTTTATGTCAAATTAATACCTGAAGAGAATATTGACAAGGATTTAGCTAAGAACCCTATGGCAGGAAATCCCATGGGTCCACCAGGGTTAATAAAGGGGACTAAATACGGTCTTCAGCAAAAGCCACTTTTATCGCCTCTTTATACTCCTTGCACAGAGCCTCCATGGTCTATGTTAGTTGCTGTGGACATGATTGAAGGTAAAATTTTGTGGAAAAAACCTTTTGGTAAAATTGATAAATTGAGCCCTTTGCCCATTGGTTTTGAATGGGGAACTCCCTTTGCAGGTGGCGCTATTACCACGGCTGGGGGGCTCATTTTTATTGGTGCAACAGCAGATGAACGATTCCGCGCATTTGATATTGAGACCGGAGAGAAGTTATTAGAAATAAAAGGACCAACAGCAGCTATGGCCACCCCGATGACCTATATGTCCAAAGGAAGACAATATGTGGTTATTGCAACTGGAGGCCATCTGTGGAATTACCCAAATGGTATCAGTGATGAACTGATTGCCTACGCCTTGCCAAAGAAACTAGTCGAGTAAGCTCTCAGCGTCTTTTTCAGCATCAGGATCAAGGAAGCTTAGACCGTGCGCCTTAATTTTATCGTTGGAAACATTTTTTGGACCTGGGCTAAGATTTAGCCATTGCACATGATCGTATCCATGATCGTCGCAGACCTTGGCAAAAAATTCTGACTTTGAGCAAGAAACCTCGTTGAATAAGTTAAACAAGCCTGAGAGTTTTTTCTCTATAGCAAGTTCTATAGCTTGAACTACGTCGTCTCGGTGAACAATCATGGCATCTGATGAGCCATCAAATGGAATGGGTTGTCCTGCCATCATTTTTAGTTGATTTTTCCATTCCCGACCAGGGCCATGAATGGTGCCGGTCCTATAAATACACACAGGCATGTTTTCACTGGCTAATTCTGATAATAAATTTTCAGTTTCAATATAGACTTCTTGGAATGGATTCAAAGGATTTGCATCTGTTTCCTCATCAATGCTTGTTTCACCATTGGCATCTCCATAAGCATTTAGTGAGCTAGTAAAAATAATTTGTTTAAGCTCAGTACCTGAGTTCAAGGCAGCTACCACACTTTCTGCGGTTCCGACGTAAGCGTCTCGATACAGATCAGCATCCATTATAGTCTTACCGTCTTTTTCGACCATCCCGCCTGCTACAGTCAGCACCAATATATCTTGATCTTTTAGTAGTTCAGCCATCTTTTCTTGATCACTGCCAAACATAACCATCACTTCATCAGAAACAGCTGCTAGTTCTTCTCTTCTCGATTCTTGAGTGGTGGTGGTTGTGACTGAATGCCCTAAATTTTTTAAACGTTTGGCAGCCTCAAATCCTGTATAAGCTGCGCCCACAATTGCAATTTTCATTTCAAGGCCTCAATAAAAAGATTAGGTAGCATTGAATCGTCCCATTCACGTGAATTATCACCGGTTCTAACGATAACCAGAGATTTCGATGGTACCATGTAGAGTCTTTGTTTACCTAATCCATCCATGTAAAAAACATCATCAGCCTTAAACGGTTCATTGTGAAGATTAGAGAAAGCATCCAATCTGGAATCATAGGGTCTGTTTTTAGTGTATTCATTACCCAGCCAGATCTGCATTCCATAATTAACGTTGGCTTTTGAGGGTACCTTCATTTCATCTACCCAACCCGCTGGTAATATTTGCTTACCCTGAAAACTCCCTTTGTTCAATAACATCTCTCCCACACGAACCATGTCTCTAATGCTGGCCCACATACAACAATCTGCATGCACCATGCCTCCTTCTTGATCAACGAAAAAGTAAGCGTCTCTGGCCCCTAAAGGTTGCCAGATTTTTTCTGAAAAGTACTCACCGTATCTCTGTCCGGTAGCCCGTTGAATAATAATTCCAAGCATTTGACTGTTGGGGTTAACATGTGAAAAAACAGTGCCAGGCGGTGCGTCAACATTAACTGCGAGATTAGCGGCAGTGATGTCTGTCCCCATGATTCTTTGTATTCTTTGTGAGGTTGGGGAAAAGTTGTATTCTTCTTTGAGGCCACCAGCCATATTCAGAAGATCACGGATGGTTATATTTTCTTTTTCCGTGTTTTTCCACTCTTTTATAAAATCACTTGCAGAAATATCCACGGATTGAATGAAGCCGTCTTCAATGGCATGACCCATAAGAAATGCATTCATTGTTTTTGTCAGCGAGTGAAGACCAAATAGAGAATCAGGTTGCGTGTTGTCCCAGTAATCTTCATAGATAATGTTACCTTTATGCTGAATAATTAAGCTCTTGCTTTTATGTTCTTCAGCGTATTTACTTGCAGTCTCGAACACCTCGGCTGGGATACCGCTCTCTTTGCTAGCTATTGTGGACAATGGTTCTGTAAAATTGCCTGAGGTTAATTCTAAAGGTTTATACCAAGAGAACCTTGGGCTTAATGGATTACCAAGTATGGAGGTTGACCACCGTTCCCAGAATAGCCCATAAGCTCCCATGGTTGCAGGCACGTAGGTGGTTGCTATTACTAGGGCCAATACAATAGAAGTCCATTTAAGTGTCTTTTTTAATAATCGTTTGATCATAATATCCCCTTACTAATTATATTTGGTAATTTAGCATCATCCCAGTTCATTTGCATTGAACCTGTTCTTAAGATCACAAGTTCCTTAGATGGGATGATATAGACCCTTTGCCCTCCAAAACCGTCAAAATAAACTACATCCTTATCGACAAAAGGTTCGCTATGAAAAGCTGTGGCCGTACTTTTTAAGTTATAGATTCTTCGTTCCTGATGTTTCGTTCCTAGCCAAGTTAGATAACCGTAATTAGGATTCAACGCTGAGGGTGTGGTCATTTCCTTAATCCAAGATTCTGAGACAATTCGCTTTTTATCCAGTAGCCCTTTATTGAGTATCAGTATCCCAACTCTCAACCAGTCTTTTGCTATAGCATCTAGACAACAGAACATCCTGGGCATTTTATTTTCGATTGAATCAAGAATGACATAAGAGTCTTTTTCTGCCAGATATTGCCACAAGTTCTCTGAGAGATAATTGGAGTATCTTTGTCCAGTTGCCCTTTCTAGCAACAGGCCTAGATTTTGTGGATTAATACCGTTGTATGCAAATTCAATATCTGGGTCTTTTTCGTACATTTGATTGAGAGTGATTGCCATCACATCGTCACCGACTGTCATTTCATTCCACTCACCCAAAGGATGGAAAGAGAATTCAGGAAAGTCAATGCCACTGGATTGCTGAAGCATCTGTCGAATGGTAATCTGATTTCTTTTATCCTCCGACCACTCAGTTAAGAAATCAGATGCTTTTTGATTAATGCTTTCTATGTGCCCTTGTTCGATAGCTATACCAATTAATATTGCTAACACCGATTTATGCATAGATGCTGTGCTAGTCATTGATTCTTTAGAATACCCCGGGAAGTAATGTTCCAGCTGAAGGCTGTTTTTATGATAGATCAGCAATGCATGTGAATCAGATTTCCCAGCAAATTGAATAGCTGATTCTATCGATTCTGATGATATTGTCTTTGTTGTTGTCTCTGAAATTAGTAAAGAGTTCTTGGCTCTGACCAACTCAGGAATGCCAGGACTATTACCGAGAAGGACGCCACCAAGTCTTGAAACCACCACAGGGTTTTGAATATATAAGTAACTTATGTAAACGATTAATGAAGCTAAAAGCAATAAAATGAATGAAGATATAATTTTAAAAAAAGTTTTCATGAATAGGATGACAGTAGCCTAATACATTATAGTATTGTTTGAAATTTTTTTAGAGTGAAAGCAGAAAATTAGAAAGTAAAAAAACTACTGTAAAAGATAAATATGTCATAATTAATTTATGAGAGAAAGTTTTATAGTTTCCGTAATCTTCTTCAGCCTGATGGGGTCTTATATTAGTCCAGCTCAAACGGTTGAACAAACTGATGCAGAACCAGATTATTGGACCAATCTATTTTCTTCAACCATCCGGTACACCGTGCAAGTGTCTGAACCGTTTGATGTCGATGTTTATTTTGATCGAGATGGACAATTAAAATCGGATTTAGAATACACCGGGTCTTGGTGGGTTGAAGGCGCAGAAGGCAGCCAAATGTTTTGCTATTTAATGATCTCAGAAATAAGGGAGCCTTCAGAACTGAGCGAATGCTTCCCTTTAGTCTTGATGAATAACCCGAGAATAGGAGCTAGATGGCCAGCAGCTTTTAAGCAAGGGATAATGTATGAAGCAGTTGTCGTTGAAGGCAGACCTTAGTCACATTTATTAAGGTTTTAAGAGAACTTTTTATATAACTTATTGTTATAATATTCCTTTCTATAACTTAAAATTCTGTTATGACGCTCACTCAGTTTAAGTATCTGCTCTCTATTGTTGATAATAAACTTAATATCACCAAGGCTGCAGAATTTTCAAACATCAGTCAGCCTGGAATCAGCAAGCAAATTAAATTACTGGAAGATGAGTTAGGGGCCTTCATTTTTGCACGCAGAGGTAAGAAAATAATTTCTCTGACATCATTCGGTGAAGAGGTAGTTTGGTATGCAAAGAAGATTTTGCAAGATGTTGATAATATTCAATTATTAAGCAATCAAATATCTGAGATAGACGAGGGGGTTCTCACTTTAGCCACCACCAGTGCACAAGCTAGGTATATTCTCCCAGAGGTTATTCAGGTCTTCAAAGAAGATTTTCCGAAGGTCAAGTTAGAATTAAAATTAGGTTCCTCTGATCAAATTAAAGAAATGGTTTTAGCAAATGAGGTTGATCTGGCTATAGCAACAGACCTAGAAGGCCTTAACCAAGAGCTGGTATTGCTGCCAGCTTACCATTGGTTTAATGCAATTATTGCACCACTGGATCATCCTATTAAAAAAGATTTAAAAAAACTGAACATTCGTCGTCTTGCTAAAGAACCGCTTGTAACTTATGCATTCAGTGTGGGTCCAGACACCAGTTTTACCGAAACGTTTAAGAAAAATAAACTGATTCCCAATATTGTTTTTGCAGCACGAGATGCAGATATTATAAAAACCTATGTAAAAATGGGAATGGGAATAGGGGTCATCTCAGGCATGGCCCATGAGTGTGATGATCACAAAGATTTTATCGCTGTGAGTGGGGAAAATATCTTTCCAAAATGCACCACTTATTTTGGATTTAGAAGGGGGATGATCCTCAGCCGGTATGCCATGAGTTTTATCAATCTTTTTGCTGAACACCTAAATCCTGAGCTTATAATGAAGGCTGCTGGAACTAAATCCCAAGAAGAGGTTAACCCCATTTTTGACAAGATGAAACTTCCTGTGAAAGGTGGTTGTGATCAAATAAAACTATAATTATTTAAACAATATTTTGACAGATAGAAACGTTATTGCTGGAGTCTTCTACATGCTTATTGCAGTTTTCTTAATGTCGGTGCTAGACGTTATTGCAAAAATTCTGCTCTATAAGTTTACAGTGGCTCAAATGACATTCATCAGAGGCGGTTTTTCACTAGTAATGCTTGGCGCCATTGGTCTGATGAAGTATGGAATTGAAGGGTTTAAAACAGACATCCCAGAATGGCATCTATTGAGGTCTCTGCTGATGATGATTTCATCGTTCACATTTTTTGCAGCACTGGCTTTGCTTCCCTTAGTAAATGTTTTTGTGATTGTGTTTGTGGCCCCTATTGTGATTGCAGCTCTTTCAGGTCCACTTTTAGGAGAGAGAGTAGGTCTTTGGAGATGGTCAGCTGTATTAATAGGGTTTTCGGGTGTTTTGGTAATCCTTGAACCCAGTAGTGAGTTCAGTTTGAAAGGTACTATTTTTGGTCTGATAGGGGTCATCACTTATGCTTTAAATTCGCTGACTTCGAGAAAACTATCGGGTCGAGAATCTGTTTTTAAACTAAGTTTTTATATCTTTATAGGGCCTACTATTATGGGAGCTATACTCAGCCTTACGAATTGGTTGACCCCCACAATGTGGGATTGGTTTTTATTCTTTCTTACTGGGCTAGTTGGTGGTCTTTCTTTTATTTTCTTCAATATGGCTTTCCAGAAGGCAGAAGCTTCTTTAGTTACAACTTTTGAGTACACCGGGTTACTTTGGGCTTCATTGGCAGGCTATTTTATTTTTAATGAAGTGGTTGATTCTAAAATTTGGTTAGGAGCAGCAATTATTATTTTTGGCGGGATAATTATTCTCTATAGAGAATCAAAAATGAATAAATCAATCGAGCATTAAACTCGTTAAAAGGATATAATTTGCTTATCGGTTTAGAGCCAAGAAAATATTTTTCAGAATTACATATGAATCAAAAAAATAAAGGAAAAGCATTAGAGTCAACAGTTAGTCAAATTGAAAAACAATTTGGAAAAGGCTCTTTGATGAAGCTTGGAGAAGATAATGTTGATCATACCATTGGATCTATATCCACAGGCTCAATTGGTCTTGATGCAGCGCTTGGCATTGGAGGCTTACCCAAAGGACGAGTGGTTGAAATCTACGGTCCTGAATCCTCTGGAAAAACCACATTAACATTACAAGTCATTGCTGAATGCCAGAAAGCTGGAGGCACAGCTGCCTTTATCGATGCTGAACACGCACTGGACCCTATCTATGCAGAGAAAATTGGTGTTAACACCAATGATTTTTATGTGTCTCAACCAGACACAGGTGAGCAAGCTCTGGAGATTACCGACATGTTGGTGGCTTCAGGGGCTCTAGATTTAGTGGTTATTGACTCTGTGGCGGCGCTTACTCCCAGAGCAGAGATTGAAGGAGATATGGGTGACTCCCATGTTGGTTTGCAAGCGAGACTAATGTCGCAAGCCTTAAGGAAGTTAACGGCAAATATTAAGAAAAGTAACACCATGGTGATATTTATAAATCAAATTCGAATGAAAATTGGTGTGATGTTTGGCAGCCCTGAAACCACAACTGGAGGCAATGCGCTTAAGTTCTACTCTTCAGTAAGACTGGATATAAGACGAATTGGCGCGATTAAAAAAGGCGATGAAATTGTTGGCAACCAAACACGTGTGAAAGTGGTTAAAAACAAGGTCTCGCCTCCTTTTAGAATTGCTGAATTTGAAATTTTATACGGCCATGGAATATCCACTGAAGGGGAAATTATTGATTTAGGAGTAGAAAATAATCTTATTGAAAAGTCAGGATCATGGTACAGCTATGAAGGAGATAGGATTGGTCAAGGCAAGGAGAATGTAAGGCAGTTCTTAATCGAGAACCCAGAGATAAAAGACGACATAAAACAAAAGATTCTTGAGGCCATGCTTCCCTCTGCATCTAAGAAAAAAAATTCCACTAACGGAACATAACCAGCTCTCAATGTTATAAGTTTTGAGCGAATCACGATCTGAAAATAAGACAATTAGAAAGAAAGCCATGGATTATTTATCTAGGAGGGAGCATTCTCG
>CAZVRH010000013.1:0-6146 GCA_964629335.1 uncultured Woeseia sp. | reverse complement strand
GCTGAGCAAGCAGTAGAGAAAAAGTTGAGGAATAATCAACAACTTGATTATGATAATCAAATGAAAATGATGAAGTTTCTTAACAATAGAGGTTTTACAATTGAACAGGTAAAAACAACAATAAAGAAACTGCACAAAGACGAAGAGGTTAACTGCAATGAAAACGAATGAAATTAGAGAATTATTTATTCGTTATTTTGAAACCAATGGCCACCAGAGGGTGGAAAGTTCACCATTGGTGCCAGGAAATGATCCTACTCTCTTATTCACCAATGCAGGGATGGTCCAATTCAAAGACGTTTTTCTTGGTACAGAAGAACGCGACTATTCTCGAGCCGTATCAGCTCAACGATGTTTAAGGGCAGGCGGTAAACACAACGATCTTGAAAATGTGGGATACACGACACGTCACCATACCTTTTTTGAAATGTTGGGAAATTTCAGTTTCGGTGATTATTTCAAAGAAGAAGCCATTCATCTGTCTTGGGATTTTATTACTAAAGAACTACAGCTTGATAAAGATCGGTTGTGGGTGACTATTTTTGAAGACGATGATGAGGCTGCAACCGTCTGGCTGGATCAGATTGGTGTCCAACCTGAACGACTGGTTCGCCTGGGTGAGAAATCTAATTTTTGGTCTATGGGTGACACAGGACCTTGTGGCCCTTGCAGTGAAATATTTTATGATCACGGTTCTAATATTGATGGTGGCCCCCCTGGTTCTGCTGATGAGGATGGAGATCGTTTTGTAGAAATCTGGAACTTGGTGTTTATGCAATTTGATCGTCAAGAGGATGGGACGATGAAGGCACTGCCAAAACCCTCAGTGGACACTGGAATGGGCTTAGAACGCATAGCTGCGGTTATGCAGAAGGTTCATAGTAACTATGATATTGATTTATTCCAGAACCTATTATCGGTTATTAAGAAAATCTCCAGTGGAGGTCGAGATGATGACAGCCATTATAGAGTGATTGCTGATCATATCAGATCGACTGCTTTTTTAATTATTGATGGTGTAACCCCTGGCAATGAGGGTCGAGGCTATGTTCTTAGGAGAATTATCAGACGCGCTTTGAGGCACGGTTATGAATTAGATATAGAATCACCATTTTTTTTCTCGTTAATTGATCCGTTAATTCAGGAAATGGGTTCTGTTTATCCTGAGTTGAAAAATAAATCGGATTACATTCAGCGAATCATACAGATGGAGGAAGAACGTTTTGCCTCAACTCTTGCTCAGGGAATGCATTTACTTGAGAAAGAAATATCATCACTATCAGGAGATCAACTCTCAGGGGATTTTGTTTTCAAACTCTATGACACTTATGGGTTCCCTATTGATATGACTAAGGATATAGCTAGAAATCATGGCCTTAATGTTGATATGGATGGGTTTGATACAGCGATGGAGAACCAAAAATCAATGGCAAGGAAGGCCAGCCAATTTACACAAGAAGAAAATATTGCACTGAATCATGAACTCAGATCATTGTTCCTTGGTTATAGCGATCTCGAAGCTGAAACAAAAATTATTGGAGTATTTAGCCAAGACAAGAAAGAAACTCTAGAGAGAGGCCAGGTTGGGCAAATTATCCTAGAAAAAACCCCGTTTTATGCTGAAAGTGGCGGTCAAGTTGGTGACACCGGTAGCATTGAATCTGCATCAGGGCGCTTTGACGTCTTGGATACACAAATCTCGGGGGATGCCTTTATACATATTGGAACTGTAACCAAAGGTTCGATTCATATCGGGGATCACGTTCAGGCATCAATCAATCCTATAAAAAGAGATTCAATCACCAAAAACCACACCGGTACACATTTATTGCATGCAGCATTAATGAAGGTTCTTGGGGAACATGTACAACAACGTGGATCTCTAGTTGATGATGAGAAACTTCGCTTTGATTTTTCCCATTTTCAAGCTATGTCAAAAGATGAAATAAGGCAGATCGAACTACAGGTGAATCAGAAAATAGAAGAGAATATCGAAGTTGAAACAAGTATCATGAATCTTGATGAGGCAATGGAGTCTGGAGCCATGTCTCTGTTCGGAGAAAAGTATGGAGAGGAAGTTCGCGTTCTTGATGTTGGAGATTATTCAAAAGAATTGTGTGGGGGCACTCATGTCAAAAATACAAATGATATCGGTCTTTTTAAAATTACATCAGAATCCAGCATTTCATCTGGAACTAGAAGAATTGAGGCAATTACAGGGGATAAGGCTTTGAAGTGGGCTGAGGAAACCGAATTTCTTGTAGAAACACTAACTGAACTATTGCAAACACGACGAGAGGATGTTGGCAATAAGGTTAAAAATTTAATGGAGCGTAATAGAAAGTTACAAAATGAGGTCAAAGATCTAAAATCAAGATTAGCAAGCGCTCCTTCTCAAGATGAATCGGTTCAACCAGAAATAATTAACGATGTGGCTTTAATCGTTAAACAGCTGGAAGATGATACTGAACCAGATGTAATGAGGA
Organism: uncultured Woeseia sp.; assembly: GCA_964629335.1. Lineage (GTDB taxonomy): Bacteria > Pseudomonadota > Gammaproteobacteria > Steroidobacterales > UBA11654 > CACPJA01. The sequence goes on along the minus strand of CAZVRH010000013.1, from coordinate 3,660 downwards.
CCGCTATAGATCAGTATAAAAATTCACATAAGTCAGCAGTTATTATTCTTTCTAGCAACAATAATAAAGGAAAAGTAAGGGTATCTATTGGTGTCAGCGAGATTTTAACAGATAGAATTTCTGCCGAACAAATAGCAAAATCTATGTCTGATGTTCTTGGGGGGCAAGGGGGAGGCCGTGCAAATTTTGCTAATGCTGGAGGTTCCAACCCAGACAATATGGATAAAGCGATAGACCTAGCCAAAGAGTTAATACAAAACAGTTAACTTGACAAAGAACACAAAACTTTCTGCTATTGGATGACATGTATTTAGCTCAATCTCCAATATAAATTCTTTTATTTGATAATAAATATATGTAGATATAAAATATATACATTAATAATGTATATAAATATGAATATAGAAAATAAATCATCAGCATATAAGCATAGAGATTCAAGATTTAAAGTTTTATTTCCTAAAAGAGTAGAAAAGGTTATTTTAAGCATTAGGTCACTCAAAAAACTATCTAATAAGACTAATTATGTTTATGAGGAGAAACAAATCTATGAAGCTCTCACTTCAATTATTGATGAGCTTAACGAACTATCTTGCTCTTTTGGCCTAGAACATCAAGAGGACAGTGCTAATCAAAATATTTTCAGTGAAATTAATAGTCTTAAAAAAGATTTAAATAAACTCAAAATAAAATTTAAACACCAGGAATGGAGCTAAATAAATTTACATTCTTAAGTTACGTTTTAAGATTTCCAGTTCCAACAAAATAAGATCATTTCTTTTATTAAATAAATTCTCAAGATCGTTAATCTTAGCTGTAATCTCTGATTCTAACTTAGCATTAGTTTGATTTTGATCGGGTGTTGTTATTTTAAATTTAATGATGGTTGTCTTAATTTCTGCAAGGAGACTTGAAATAATCTCAATTATCTCATCATCTTTATACACATAGTTGGACTTTTCAGACAATTTACCTATCGAACGTATGCTCCATAGTGCTTTCTCAAGTCTCTTTGGATAAAGCCTTTGAAACCTTTCTCTACGATTGATCATATATATATAATATCAAAATAAACATATATATATAACAAATATATAAATTATTTTATTTTATCTTTAATTAATAATGGTAGATAAGTAAGAAAGAATGCAAATATTGCAGTGGGAACTAGTGCAAATATGTGCCATGGAGCATCAGGAAATAAGTTCATTATTGTATCGCCATTTGGCTTATAAATTAGATACCAAAAATTTGCTCCATCGCCTAGCATTAAATTGATGATATAAATCATAATCGTTAATAATATTGTGATTCCGGTAACAAATAGAAAGTCTTTAAAATAAGGACGTTCATTTAATACAAATAATCCTACTGACACACCAAGCAGTATTAATCCGTGGCCATAAAAGAAATTAATATATTCTGGATAGGGAAATGAATACGTTAGCGCTGGTGTAATCAATGCCATTGAGGCAGGGATAATTCCCCAGAAGAATGCACAGTGAAAAAATCTTGGGCCGTAACCAAGAAGGTATAATCCGATTGCAACTTTAGAAAAATCACACATGTGTAGCGGTAATGCTTCCCACCATATGAATTGATATCCATAAAATAACTGTAAACATGCATGTGTGATCAATAGCACTCCCAATGAAACTCTCGCATATTTAATTTTTTCTTGCGAAAAAGATTTTACATATAAGGTAAGTATTGTGATCAAGCCATAAGTTAATAGGAGGCTTATTAAATGAGTCTGGTCAAAAAGTACAAAAGGCGGCATTGTCATAATCTACATTGTTAATTTAAATTATTGATTTTGTCAAACAGCCAAGATTTGATAATCTTTAATCATGGATAAAATTTTCAAAGAGCCCGATGGAATTATCTACAATGGGGCTGCAATTATCTATGCTATCAGCGGCTATCTTATTGGTTTTATAGGCTTGTTCAATGTGGACATCATGGTCAATATCTTTTCTTCACTTCTTCTAGCTCATGCCATGATAATTTCTGCTTACCTTGTACATGAGTGCGGACATAATTTGGTTTTTAAAAAAATTAGATTTAATAATTATCTGGGCGAATTTTTTAACTGGATTTGTGGATCCTCGTATGGAACATTTAAAGACATTCAATTCAAACACTTTAGACATCATGTCGATGTTGATGATGTGGTTTGGTTTGATTATGAGGGTTTTTTTGAGAAAAACCCTAGGGTATTTAAGCTAACAAAATTTTTGGAATGGTTTTATATTCCTGCCCATGAATTTATTATGCATTTTATTACGATGTTTACTTCCTTCATTATTCCTGAAAGAAGAAATCAACGCGTTAGGAATATCACTATGATAGCGATACGATGGTCTCTTTTCTTGGTATTGGCAATCTATTTTCCACGTGTAGCTCTCTTTTATGTCTTTTCCTATATTGTGCTATTAACCGTGCTTAGATTCATGGATTCTATACAGCATGATTACCCTTATAACTTGACGCTATTCAGTAATGAAAAGCCAGCAAGGCTAGGTGACTATGAGTGGGAACAGGAGCATACATACAGTAATCCTCATTCCTATGATATGGAAGCAATCAACTGGTTGACTCTAAATTTTGGTTTTCATAATGCCCACCATGATGACATGAAAGTCCCTTGGTACCGGCTCCCTCAGAAACATCGTGAACTTTTTGGGAATAACCCGGAGACTGTAGTGCCGTTTCTAGCACAAATTAAAATTTTTCATAAAAACCGTGTCAGTAGAATATACGGTAATCATGATGAGGATGCTCCTGGAGGTAAAGATTATCTTATTGCTGCAAGACAGGCTGAGGTTTCAGGGGGTAATGCAGCATCTTTTCTTACTTCGTTCTAGTGGAAGTTTTGCTCATTATCAAAAATATTGAAACAAATCAGAAACACTTCAGGCGTTGCTCAAGGAAATAAAGGTATAATTTAAAATTAATAAGGAAAAAGGATTGTTAAGTGAAAAGAGCTTTAAGAAAGCATAGATCAATACAAGCCAGACAGAGAAGGGCACTGGTAAGGAAAATAAGAGATAAGTTACTGAAAAGATTCTATGCAGATAAAAAACACCTAAGGAAGAAGTATAAAAAGATTAAAACAAGGCAGCTAAGCCAAGTAGAGGAGTAGAGTATGAAGAAATTAATTTTAATTTCGGTACTATTAATTGGCTCCAATGTCTGGGCTAATGAGCGGACAGTAACAGTTCAAGGTTATGCTGAAAAAAGTGTCATTCCTGATCAAGCTGAACTAAATTTATCCGTTACCGAGGAGGGGTTAAGTTTATCTTATTTAAAAGATCAGATCGCTGATGTTTCTAATGCTTTTATCTCCCTAACAAAAGACTTAGGAATCAATAACAAAGACGTTCAAACTACTGGAATAAATATCCAGCCTAAATATAGATATAACCCTAAAACTGGCAAAAGAATATTCGATGGTTATTCAGTCTCAAGGTCAATTAATGTTGATATAGAGGATTTAACCATACTTGGGGAACTCATCGAAAGATCGATCGATGTGGGTATTAATAATATTTCATCACCAAAGTTTAAAGCCAGCAATCAATCTGAAATCTTATTGGGCTTGCATTCTTTAGCGATGGAGGATGCCATTGCCAAAGCGAAAGCACTGCTTACACCATT
>CAZVRH010000012.1:0-27537 GCA_964629335.1 uncultured Woeseia sp. | reverse complement strand
CTCAGCTTTTGCTTCAGGTTCCTCAGCTTTTGCTTCAGGTTCCTCAGCTTTTGCTACTTTAGTGTTCTTGTTTATTACAATTTTTTTCTTTCGTTTTATCTTTGCTGGAGAGATTTTCCCCTCTTTATCAACTTCAACAAATTCATCATCAATGTCTTCTAATATAGGAATTGTCTTTTTTCCTTCAAGATAAGATTCAATAATTATTGAAGTTATAAATTTAGCTGTTGATCTTGAATCGTCATTAGAGGCGATTAAATAATCAATGCCATCGGGTGACGAATTTGTGTCAACTACGGCAACAATTGGAATACCTAAAACAAGAGCTTCTTGTACAGCATTTTTCTCATAATTTACATCGATAACAAATAGAGCATCTGGAAGTTTTTTCATCTCCCTTATACCACCTAATCCTTTTTCTAATTTCTCAAATGATCTTTTTAAAGTGAGAACTTCTTTTTTTGTTAGGCTGTTGATATTTTCATCTTTAAGAGACTCTTCTAAAGCCTCCATCTTTTTAATTGATTTAGATATTGTCATGTTATTGGTTAAAGTTCCTCCAAGCCATCTGTTGGAGACATAAGGCATAGCGCATTCAATGCCCGCTTTTTTTATTTCTTCTTTAACTGATGGTTTTGTACCGACAAATAAAATAGTCCTTGATTCCGCAGCAAGGTTTTTGACAAAATCACATGCCTGTTTTAACTGGGGAATTGTTGACTCTAAATTGATAATGTGGATTCCATTTCTTTCACCATAAATATATGGTTCCATCTTTGGATTCCAATACTTGGTTTTGTGACCAAAGTGAGCGCCAGCTTCAAGCATTTGACGCATTGATAATTCTTTCATTTTCTATCCTTCCTTGGGTTAAACTCCCATAAACCCCATACAAAACTTAGTAAAATCATAAGCACCCATTGTATGTGTCGGTTTATGTTCGATTTTTTTATGCAAAATTGCGCAGGATTTATAACATAATAATCACTCTGCAACAATAAAAAGCTAAAAATTTAAAAGTCCTAATATGCCTATAAATATAAAAAATAAAGTTGAACAAGAAAAAATGAGGGTAGCAGGTCAATTAGCATCTGAGGTTCTTACCATGATAAGCGATTATGTAAAACCAGGAGTGTCAACCAAAGAATTGGATGAGCTTTGTCATAACTTTATTGTTAATGAACAAAAAACTATACCTGCTAACGTTGGATATAGAGGATTCCCAGCAACAATCTGCACATCAGTAAACCATGTTGTTTGCCATGGTATACCCAATGAAAAGAAATTAAAAAATGGGGACATAATCAACATTGATGTAACCGTAATTAAAGATGACTTCCATGGAGATACAAGCAGGATGTTTATTGTAGGTAAACCCACTAAACAAGGAGAAAAAATTACACAAATTGCCTATGAATCTCTTTGCAAAGGAATTAAAGCTGTTAAACCCGGTAATAAACTAGGAGACATAGGTTATGCAATTCAAAAACATGCTGAAAAAAATTTCTTTTCTATAGTTAAAGAATACTGCGGTCATGGTATAGGCGAAATTTATCATGATGAACCGCAAATACTTCATTACGGTACACCGGGTACAGGCATAGAATTAAAAGAAGGTATGACTTTCACTATAGAGCCTATGATTAATAGCGGTAAAGCCCAAGTTCGTGTTTTGTCAGATGAATGGACCGTAGTGACTAAGGATCACTCTTTATCAGCGCAGTGGGAACATACCATCCTTGTTACTGCTGATGGATATGAAGTTCTTACACTAGCCCCAAATGAAATTGTTTAATCCAGAACTACTTTTTTCTATACATTATTCAGACGAATAATTTATCCAAATAGAATAGATTGTTAACAACAAAGACCAAATAATAACCCAAGCAGGCATACTGAGAGATAAAAACGACCAATCAACAGTTGCACATTCTCCTGAGCCATTAAAAACCATTTCAAAAACTTCATTCAACGGAAAAGTTGAAAGCATGAAGTCTAGGTCGGGTCCACAGCCTGGCACCTGGTCGCTTGGAAGACCCTGAAGCCAAACGTGCCTGGATGCAATAGCCACTCCAAAAGAACCAGAAATAATGAATAACAATGATGAAATAAGTTTAGCCAGTTTTGTGTTGGGCGGAATTAGAGAACAAATAAGAAATATTATGCCCATTGTCATAACTGCCATACGTTGAAAAATACACAGCGGGCAAGGATCAAGATTTAAAAAATGCTGTGCAAAGAGTGCGTAAGCCATCAACCCGGAACACAACAGAAAACCTATCAAATATTTTTTCCTTTTAGATAATCGCTGTAATTGCTTAATCAATTTGTAACCTGCTCTATCAAATAATTAGGCTGTATATTAAACGGCTCTGTAAATTCTTTCATCTCAAATCTAGTCTTAGCAAAGTTGATCATTACTTTTGCATCAGGATATAAATGCTCTGCTCCATCAACAACTACCATATTATCATTCAATAAATGCTCACCATATCTTGCCCATGCGTTACCGACTGCAAAATAGTTTTTTTTATTAAAACTGAAATTTTTTACTTTAAGTAAAGTGTCTTCTGAGTCAGCTTTAATAATCTGTTTTTCATCCGTTTGATAGGAACCAAAAAAGACCTTGTTGTTTCCTGCATCAATAGCCACTACAACTTTATCTATCGAAAACTGTTTTACCGCAACTAAGGCAATATTGGATAGACTAGAAACACTGATTACATTTTTGTTGTGTGTGTATGCCATAGCTTGAACTGCACTCGCTCCTACTCTGAGCCCAGAAAAACGACCAGGGCCTATTCCTAAACTTATGAAGTCTAAATCCTTAATTCCAAGATTGGCCTTTACAAGTATGTTATTGATATCACTGAATAAATTCTTAGCATGATCAACACAGTCATCGGTTGAATGCTCAAAAAAAATACCGTTGTTTTCACAAGCTATAGTTAAGCGTGTTGTTGATGTATCAATAGCTAGAGATTTGTTCATTTTTATATTTGAAAATCCAAAATATCATAAAAAAATTAAATAATGACGCAAAACAAAACATAGATATAATATCTATCCTTCAAGCATAAGATATTTTTAAAAATATGAGTACAACTAATCAACAATTAGAGAATTGGGTAAATGATATTGCAAACATGACCAATCCTGACTCTATCTATTGGTGCGATGGAAGCCAAGAAGAATATGAACGTTTTATCAAAGAGATGCTTGAGAACGGCGATTTAAAAAAACTTAATGATGACAGCTTCCCTAATTGCTACCTTCATAGATCTGACCAGTCTGATGTTGCTAGAGTTGAACACTTAACTTTTATCTGTACCAACAATCAAGATGACGCTGGACCAAACAACAATTGGATGGATCCTATAGAAGCTCATAATAAACTAGATAGTTTATTTGAAAATTGTATGAGTGGGAGAACCATGTTCATAATCCCTTATTGCATGGGACCGATTGATTCAGAGCTATCTAGATGCGGTGTAGAAATTACAGATAGCCCTTATGTAGTCGCCAATATGTTTTTAATGACAAGAATGGGACAAGAAGCTCTTTCAAGAATAGAAAGAGAAGATAAATTTGTTAAAGGGATACATTCAATTGGTGACCTAGATCCGGATAGACGATTTATTATGCACTTCCCTGAAGAAGAAACGATCAGAAGTATTGGCTCTGGTTATGGGGGAAATGCTTTATTGGGTAAAAAATGCCATGCTTTGAGGATCGCAAGTTGGCAAGCTCTCAAGGAAAACTGGCTAGCAGAGCACATGCTTATAGTGGAAATTGAGAATCCGGAAGGAGAAAAATTTTATGTTGCTGCAGCATTTCCATCGGCCTGCGGTAAGACCAATTTAGCCATGCTTATACCACCAGAGGGTTACGAAGGCTGGAAAGTAAGAACCATAGGTGATGATATAGCCTGGCTTCACATGGATGAATCTGGGCAAATGTGGGCGATTAATCCAGAAGCTGGATATTTTGGTGTAGTCCCAGGAACCAATGAGGATGATAATGAAAACGCTTACCAAGCCATTCAATCTAATGCAATTTTTACCAACGTCGGTTTAACTGACAATAATGAACCTTGGTGGGAAGGTAAAAAAAATGGAAACCCTATAATTGACTGGAAAGGCGACAGTATTAGCTCAGATAACGGAGGTGTTTTTGCGCACCCCAATTCCCGATTTACAGTCTCTGCAAAAAATAACCCTAACTATTCTAACCTTGCTGATTCAGCGAGCGGTGTTCCGATCTCTGCCATTGTTTTTGGTGGAAGAAGAAGTGAATTAGCACCACTCGTATATCAATCTAAAGATTGGAATCATGGGGTGCTGGTTGGTGCCAGTGTGGGTTCAGAAACAACGGCTGCTGCTGCAGGTGAGGTTGGGATTGTAAGAAGAGATCCAATGGCCATGAAACCGTTTTGTGGCTATAACTTTGCTGACTATTGGACTCATTGGCTTAGTTTTTCATCTCAATCAGAAAAGCTGCCTAAAATTTTTCATGTGAATTGGTTTAGAAAAAATGATCAAGGCTTTATTTGGCCAGGATTTGGTGACAACCTTAGAGTTCTAGAGTGGATTATCAATCGTTGTCAATATAATACAGAAGCTATTGAGACCCCTATAGGGTTCTTGCCTAAACCTGAAGATATTGATACTTCAGGCTTAGAGATTACTAAAGAATCTATGGATGAATTGCTCCATGTTGATAAGGATCAATGGCTTCATGAAATGGAAAGTATTAAAGAGTATTTCCAAGAATACGGTGACCGGATGCCACAAAGACTACTGGATGAACACGGCAAAGTTGTCAAGGCACTAGAACAATCAGACTAATATCTCTGACCTATCTTCAAGAAAACTAAGAATCTCAATAATCAGACTCTTTACATTCCTTTTATGAGAAGCATTGCCTCCAATAAGGTTTCTCCATTGTTTAGCCCCACTTGTACCTTTAAATAATTGGGTCATGTGACGAGTAATAAGATGAACGCTGGCCCCGTCTCCTGCCTCTTTTTCAATGTATTCAATCATTTTTAACATAAAATCATATTTACTAAGTTTAGTAATATCTCCGAAAAAATAATTTTGAACCTCAGCAAGAAATAAAGGGTTCTTGTAAGCCTCTCTTCCAATCATAACCCCATCAAAATTTTTTAATTCTGATTCAATCTTTTCAAGTGAGTTAATCTCTCCATTGATCTCGACTCTTAGGTCGTTGAAATCATTTTTTATTTGTTTGACTCTTTCGTAATCCAGTGGCGGTATGTTTCTATTCTGCTTTGGGTTCAGACCTTTCAGCATTGCCTTTCGAGCATGAATTATAAAGTGATCACAACCTGAGGAAGATGTTGTGTTTATGAAATTATACAAAAACTCATAATTGTCATCATTGTCTACGCCAATACGAGTTTTTATAGATACAGGCAGTCGAGTCACTCTTCTGAGATGCCTCACAATATCTGCAACCAACTCTGGTTGTTTCATTAAAACTACACCAACCGAACAATTTTGAACTCGTTCACTGGGACAACCTATATTGAGATTGATCTCGTTATAATTGTATTGCTCAATAATAGCTGCTGCTCTTGCAAGAGTTTCCGGGTCATTTCCAGCTATCTGTATTCCAACTTTGTTTTGATCCTTGTTCTCATTCTTTATAAAATTCTTTTGAGAATTGACTATTGCCTCCGCATGGATCATAGGTGTATATAATTTAATATTCGGAGCTATCAAAGAAATCATATATCTAAAATGGCGGTCAGTCTGTCCCATCATTGGTGCAACAGATATTCTTCTTTCCATCATCTTTTATACCTAATTAGAGATGCAGCCACCAGCAGATGGAGTATATACTGACAATGGTTTTTCGGACTTATCTAATTCAATAAAATCAGTATCCCAATGTTTAGTTGTTATTTGCCATCTTCGTTTCTCAGCTTTTACATAATCACTCATTTGATCGCCAAATAATTCAGTTATTAATTCTGCCCTATCCAATGGAGCCGGTTTCGAATTTTGCCTTTCAGGAAACAAAAAAGAGATAGCAAATGTCCATTCAGGTTCCATACTGTGACCATCTGGAACAAAAAGCTTATGCTCAAGGAGGGTTCCTTGTTCTAGGGCGTATTCCATCAATGGATAATGCCACTTCATATATAAATCTAGCCACTCATCTTCAAGACCCCCTTCCACTAAATAAAAAGAAACACCAAAAGGTTGCATGCATTTACCCCTTCCGTTATTACCTTGTGCAAAAATCAAAGATGTAAAGCAAGTCACTAAAAAAATTATTATTATTCTTCTCATTTATTATTTTTTCCTTAAACACTACATTCTAATAAATTATGGTAATTTTGAAATAGGTAAACTTTTAAATATCTCTAAAGGTGTGATAATTTTTAGAAGTGAGTTCTAGAAAAAAAATGATATCTCTGTGGTCAGGCCCTAGAAATATTTCCACTGCAATGATGTATAGTTTTGCTCAAAGAAACGATACTACAGTTATTGATGAACCTTTATACGGGCACTACCTTCGGGAGACTAATGCAGATCATCCTGGTAGAGATGAAATTATGGAGACCCTTAACTGCATAGGAGAATCCGTTGTTCAAGATCTTCTTGCTATGAATCCTAAAGGTAGGAGAACTATCTTGTTCACAAAACAAATGACAAAACATCTGGTTAATATGGATCTTTCTTTTTTACAGCAAACAGAAAATATACTGTTAATAAGGAACCCTAGAGACATGCTGCCTTCATTAGCTGAACAATTAGACAAAGTTGAACTCAGCGATACAGGGTTTGACAAGCAATGTGATCTTTATGATCATTTGCTGTCAACTAACCACAAACCCGTTCTGATTGATGCAACTGAACTCCTTAAAAATCCAGAGTATATTTTAAATAAACTTTGTAAACGATTGGATATTGAATTTACACCAACAATGTTAAGCTGGAAGTCTGGGCCAAGAAAAGAAGATGGTATTTGGGCTAAATATTGGTACAAATCTCTACATACAACCACAGGATTTAGAAACTACCAACCTAAACCATATTTTCCTGAAAGGCTGGAATCGCTTTTAATTGAATGCAAACCCTATTATGAAAAACTATACAAAGAATCACTAAAGGCTAATGAATAAGACCATGAAATTAATTGATGAGCGTAACGCAGATATCCTGATTTATATTAACGGTGAATTACTCCCCAGAAGTAAGGCCAAAATTTCTGTATTTGATAGCGCTGTTCAAGGAGGGGATGCTGTTTGGGAGGGTTTAAGAATATACAACGGTCGAATAGCAGCACTAAATGATCATCTAAAAAGACTTCAGAACTCAGCAAAATCATTAATGTTCAAAAATATTCCCTCAACAAAGAAAGTCAAAGAAGCTTTATTCAATACCCTCGAAGCAAATGGGATGTGGGATCAAACTCACGTAAGGTTAACTCTGACTAGAGGAGAAAAAATAACTTCCGGAATGAACCCATCTTTGAATCAGTCTGGATGCACACTTATTGTTTTAGCCGAGTGGAAGCCGCCTGTCTATTCAAATTCTGGGATAAAGGTTATTACCTCCTCTATTCGACGAAACTCACCTCAGTTTCTTGATTCTAAAATCCATCACAACAATCTTTTGAATAATATTTTGGCAATCATTGAAGCCAACGTCAGTGGAGTCGACAGTGCAATCATGCTTGATAATAATGGCTTTATTTCTGAAACAAATGACACAAATATTTTTATAGTGATCAACGGTGAAATTCATACCCCTACTGCTGATAGCTGCTTACCAGGAATAACTAGAAACATGATTATTGATATAGCACATAACGAAGGAATAAGAGTTCTAGAAAGAAATATCTCAATCTCAGAGCTTTATTCTGCAGAAGAAGTGTTTACTTCTGGCACTATGGGAGAAATCACCCCTATACTCGAAGCTGATGGCAGAATTATTGGTAAAGGGGATCAGGGTGCATTAACACAAAAAATGCAGTTATTACACTCAGAATACGCCTTTAAAAATGGTGAACCAGTTCCGTTTCAACAACCTGAATGAAACTCAGCTCCGAATTGACTTAAAGATGACTTGGTTCAACTATCATTTCGCTTGCTAACCTGCTACTTCTTTCCAAATAAACAACTTAGTTGCAGCAACAAAACTTAGAATTATCCATAGAATTAAGCCCAGACTGTTTAAATTAAACATCAATAAGGAAAGGCCTTCATTAGCAATATCTCGCAACCCACTAGCGACGACACTTAAAGGAAGAGTGTAAGCAATTGGTTGTATGATTTCAGGTAGTAAATTAATTGGAAAAAAAACACCTGAGAGCACTAATTGTGGAAATGTAAATAACGTAACTATCGGTCTTATAGATTCTTGAGTTTTTGCAATACTTCCAAAACAGAATCCTAGACAAAGAAAAATAAAGCTACCAATTACAATCATTCCAAAGAGTGAAAAGAAACTACCAAGTATTTTGATATCTAGTAAAACTATCGCTAAGCCAAGTATCACGGAGAGTTGCATCAGAATGATTGCTATTCTAGAAACTACTATGGAAATAATAAAATCTTTTGGTTTTATTGGAGTTACAAATAATCTCTTTAAGATTCCTCTGCGTCTGTATTCAACTATATTAAAACCGCTACCAGCAATACTCAGATTCATCAACATAAATGCCAGTATCCCAGGGAGTAAAAAGTCGATATAACGTTGCGGTCTTGATTTAACATCTTCTAGCTTAATGACAAACATAGGTTCCGTATTTCTTAATTGTCTCTCGATAGAAAGTAAGCTTTTATCTATAGCTTCTCTAATGGTTCCAATTTGTCTTACTTGTGACGCATCCAGTAAAATTTTTATTTCAGCTGTGTTCTCAATCGAGTTAAAAGTTTCTGGAATAATGATAATAGCTGTTTGATCACCCATGAATAATTGTTTTTTAAGATCCGATTCTTCTCCTTTGGTTATGTTGAAGAGAGGATCTTTTGAAACTAGCTCTGAAAAGTCCTGAGAGATGCTATTGTTGGAGTTATTCACAAGGCCTAAATTTATCGGATCAGGTTCTCCTCCTGAAAAAATAAAAGCCCCCATAAAGACAAGAGGAAATAAAAGATTAAATATTATTGATTGACGATCTCTTAAAAAGATTTTTAAAAATACTTTTGCCAAATGTATTTGCTTACTTGTAAACATTTCAATCCCTAAGCTTATGATCTGTTAGTGCAAGGAAAACATCTTCTAAATTCCCTTTTAAGGTCTCAGGGGTAGGTTCTGATGCATATTTATCAATTAAACCCTGCGGGGTATCTTCAGCAATTATTTTTCCTTCATCCATGATGGCAATTCGATTACATAAGCTCTCTGCCTCTTCCATATTATGAGTGGTTAAAACTATTGTCATTCCACCAACATTCAGCTCCTGCACTAGATTCCAGAGATTACGTTTTGCTTGTGGATCTAGACCTGTAGTCGGTTCATCTAAAAATAGTACCTTAGGATGGTTCACAAGAGCGCAAGCAATTGAGAAGCGTTGCTTTTGCCCTCCAGAAAGTTCATTAGGTTTCGCGTTTAATTTTTCAATCAAACTCACTTTTTCTAATAAGCTTTTTGAATCTATTTTTTGAGAATAAAGCTTACCAAAAAGAATAAGTAGCTCGGTTAAACTCAAACTATCAAAGTACTCGTTGGTTTGTAATTGAACACCAATTATTTCTTTTATCTTAAATGAATTATTGATTACATCTAACCCATCAATCAAAGCAGAACCGCTGCTGATGTCTTTGAGACCTTCCAGCATTTCAAGTGTGGTTGTTTTACCTGCCCCATTTGGACCGAGAATCCCATAAATCTCACCGATTTTTATATTGAATGTAACCCCATCCACAGCATTGAATGACTTAGTTATATTTCCAGGCTCAGGATAGGTTTTAATAAGATTCTTAACTTCAATTATATTCATTATTTTTTGTCACTAGTCTTTTTGAAAGTCTGGCGTCCCCAAGGGGATTCGAACCCCTGTTGCCGCCGTGAAAGGGCGGTGTCCTAGGCCTCTAGACGATGGGGACCTAAGTAAATCTAGGTATTTCAAGATTGTAGTTGAGAAGTATATTGAAAAATAATCTTTCAATCCAACTTTATAATTTCTATTTCACCTAAATTAAGCTCTCTAATGCCTTCTTCTATTTTTGATAAATCACCAACTATCATCCAAGTCCAGATATTAGTGTCGATGTATTTTGCTGCGACAGAATTAATATTGTCTACGGTCATTGACCGATATAGCTCTGGAAGTGAGTCTAGATAATCATCGCTTCGACCTTGTGAAACAATACCTGAAACACCGGACATAAGAGCACCAAATGTTTCAAAATCGCCAATAAGACCAAGAGAAAGATCTTTCACAATAGCCTCAAGCTCATTATCTTTAGCTGGATTAGTGGAAAGATATTCATCGTATTCTCGGATAATTTCTTGAATCGAGAGTACTGTTTTATCAGTTTGTACAGGAGCATAGACAAGCATAGGTCGTGGTCCCTTATAATTAGAGAGTCTGGTTCTAACTCCATATGACCAGCTTTTATCTTCTCTTAAATTCATGTTTAGTCTTGAGGTGAAACTTCCTCCAATCACGCGGTTCATAAGATTAATCTCAATTTCATCATCGGTCCCTATAGGAGGCATTAATTGACCTGCAACAATTAGAGATTGAACAGCATCTGGTTTATCCACAAGGTAGACCCTTCTTGACGTAGATTGACTTTGAACCGTGTAATCAAGCCCAACCCCTTTGAGCATCTTATTCTCTGGCCATTTACCGAAATGTGGCTCTAGGATGGTTAAAATTTCATCAAGAGTGGTATCACCTACCACGATTAAAGTGGCATTACTCGGAGCTATAAATTGATTCTTATACTTTACTAAGTCATCTCGACTCATCCACTGTATAGACTCCCTAGTCCCATTACCACTAAATGGTTTGGAATAAGGGTGATCTTTTCCGTAAAGAATTCCAGGCATTAGGTTTGAGACCATTCCATTTGGGGTGGACATAGATTGATCAATTGCCGCCAACCAACGCATTTTCTTTCTATCAATTTCTGTGTTATCAAAAGTTGGGTCGTTGATAACTTCGTGCATTATCTTTATAGATTCCTCAAAGTTTGATTTCAGTGACGAAATGTTAACACTAGAAACATCTAAGCCCGTGTTCGTGTATAAATCTGTGCCCAATTCTTCCAATCGGTCGCTAAGTTCGAGAGCGTTGTAACTTTTAGTTCCTTCTGTCAACATCGACATTGTAAAACTAGCAAGACCCGGTTGATTTATAGGATCGGTTGCATGCCCGGATTTAATTTGAAACGACAAATTGATCATAGGAACATCGTGTCTTTCAGCGAGAACTACTTCTAATCCATTAGAAAGCTTTGAACGTTGTATCTCAGGAAGATCTAAAATCGGAAACTCTGTTGGAAAAGGCAATTGACTTCGATCAGCAGTAGATTCTGAACTATAAGTTCTATCCTCCTCTGGTAAAACAGTTAAAACATATTCACCGTTGCTAAGCCAAGTGCTCGCCGTTTGCTTAACGTCCCTATTTGTAATTTCCATCAGGTCATTTATGAACTCTTGGTAGGCCCCAGGATTACCTGTATAAACTTCGGCATAGGCCAGTAAATCAGACTTTCCTCCAAAACCCCCTACCCGCTGTAAACCCTTAATCCATGAAGAGCGTATTGAGGTTTTAGTATTATTTAACCGTTTTGAACTCGGTCCACGAGCAATGAAATTTGATAGAGCATCGTCTAAAGCTGCTTCAAGCTCTCCCAAAGATCTACCGTTTGCTAAATCTGCTGCGATCCAAAACTGACCGGCTAATTCACGATCATAATAAAAAGCAGATACATTCGTTGCGAGCTGCCTTTTATAAACTAATTCTTGGAACAACACTGAGTTTTTGCCTCCAGTTAATAAGCTTGCAATTAACTCAAAGTGGGTTTGCTCAGGTGTTCCGATTTCTGGTGTGTTCCAAACCTTGTAGATTCTTGTGTTAGGAACTCGATCGTACATAATTTCTCTTTTTTCTTCTGTTCGCTTAGCAATCCATTTCTTCTTCTTTATTGGGGACGGTCCTGGAGGAATGTCTCCAAAATATTTTGTCACGATCTTTCTCGCTTCATCAACATTAATATCACCGGCAAGAGATAAGACTGCATTATTAGGCCCATAATAGGTTTTAAACCAAAGTTGAACATCTTCTAGTGTGGCGGCATTTAAATCCTCCATTGAACCAATGGTGGTCCATGAATAAGGGTGACCTACTGGAAAAGTTGCTTTAGAGGCCTGTTGAAAAACCCTGCCGTACGGTTGGTTCTCACCTTGCCGTTTTTCATTCTGAACTACCCCTCTTTGTTCATCTAACTTTTCTTGATTAACAACACCCAGCAAATGTCCCATACGATCAGATTCCATCCACAGAGCTAAATCAAGTGCGGGTGTGGGTACATTTTGAAAATAATTGGTCCGGTCATTATTAGTCGTTCCATTCATATCCGTAGCACCGACTTGCTGAAATGGGCCAAAGTATTCATTGTTATAATTCTCTGTCCCATTAAACATCAAATGTTCAAAAAGATGAGCAAAACCGGTTTTTCCTGGAAGCTCGTCCTTAGACCCTACGTGATACCAAACATTAACTGCAACCACAGGAATTTTTCTGTCTTCATGAACAATGACTCTAAGACCATTTGGTAGTGTAAATTTTTCGTATTTAATCTCAGGAAGTTCCTCTGAAGCCATCAGGGACAAAGGAAAGGATAGAAAAATTAGGTGGATAAAAAATTTCTTTAAAATAGTCATAACAATCTTTTTGTCTTAGTTATAAATTCATGAAATGATATAAGCATTAGAAAAGAAATGAAACCGCATTTAATAATAATCACAATTTGTTCACTCTTGTTATTTCATAATTCGTTGGTGATGAGCAACTCATTAACTGCTTTCTCAGAAGGTATAGATAATCTCTTTGATGAGAGAAATGTTAAGCCGGGTTGTGCCGTTGGTGTTATAGAAGACGGCAAATATATTCACAAACGTGGCTATGGGTATGCCAATATTGAGTATGAAATTAAGATTGACGCGGACACAATATTTAGAATTGGCTCAGTAAGTAAACAATTCACAGCGATGACTATAGCGATCCTTGAGGAAAAAGGTCTGCTCTCTTTTGAAGATGAAATGAAGGCCCATATTCCAGACTTATTGGACTACGGTGAAAAAGTCACTATTAACCAAATGATCCATCATTTTAGTGGATTAGGTGATTATGAATACATGGATTATCCGGGTCGATTTAAGAATGCAATCGACGAAGAATTCAGATGGGGCAACGAAGATTACCTAAGCAATGAAGAATTTCATACAATGATCAAAACCTTACCCCTGATAAGAAAGCCTGAACAAAAATTCTGGTACAGTAATACTGGATATGTCTTACTTGCATTGGTTGCACAAAATGCAAGCGGATTAACTCTCAGGGAATTAGCAGATCAGGAAATCTTTGCACCATTAGGAATGGAAAACTCCTTCTTCAATGATAATGTAAACTTAACATTTAAGAATAGAGCTGATGCTTATTCACCGATCAAAAAAGACTCTGGAAAGTACAGAATTAATACCACAAATCTAAGCTGGGTAGGAGATGGCGGAGTCTATACTTCACTAAATGACTTTATCAAATGGGATCAAAACTTCTATAAGAATAAACTGGGGAAAGGAAACTCATCTCTGATAGAAACTATGGAAAAAACTTACGCCCAAACAAAAGTAAAGAAAAGGAATCAGAAAATGCTCAAAGAACAAGAAAACGAGCGCACCTATGCTTTTGCTCAAAATCTTGCTTATTACAATGGTTATAAGCGCTGGTCTCATTCTGGTTCATGGGTTGGTTGGTTAGCGCATTATGCAAGGCTACCTGAAATTAATTTTTCGACGGTTGTGTTTTGTAACACCAACGAAATAGACGCCACAATAATTGCAGATGAAATTATTGATCTTTATTTCAGCACTAAAAGAGATTAATTATTAAAAGGCATTCTTTCCAGTTAAAGCTCGACCAACAGCTAATTGATGAATGGTTTCAGTACCTTCATAGGTTATAACGCTCTCTAGATTCAGCATGTGTCTAATTGGAACATATTCTGCGCTGATTCCTGAACCCCCAAGCATATCTCTACAATCTCTTGCAACATCAAGTGCCATTCTGACATTATTCCATTTTGCTAGAGAGACTTGAGTGGGATTCATTTTTCCCTCGTCCTTAAGTTGTCCTAAACGATGAGATAACAGACCGGCGTTAGTTACACGCCTTTGCATATCTGCCAAACGGATTTGAATGGCCTGATTTTCATTCAAAGTTCTGTCAAATAGAACTCTGGTTTTTGTGTACTCGATTAACTCATCAAGACACGCCTCAGCAGCCCCTATCGCACCCCAAGAAATCCCATACCGTGCTTGTGTTAAACAGCTTAAAGGTCCTTTCAGACCCACAACTCCCGGCAACATATTCTTATTGGAAACCCTGACATCATCGAGAAATAACTCTGAAGTGACTGATGCTCTGAGCGAGAATTTATTTTCAATTTCATTCGCAGTAAAGCCTGAAGTTGTTGTTTCTACTAGGAAGCCCCTAATACCGTCTTCAGTGACTGCCCAAATCAATGCCAGGTCAGCTATCGAACCATTCGTAATCCACATTTTTGAGCCATTAATAATCCAATCATCTCCATCTTTTTTCGCATGAGTCTTCATATTGGCAGGATCAGAACCGCCTTGTGATTCAGTGAGTCCAAAGCAACCGATAGCCTCAGCCTTAGCCAGTTTTGGTAACCATTCTTCTTTTTGTTCTTCACTCCCAAATGCAAAAATAGGATGCATTACTAAACTGCTTTGTACAGACACAAAACTTCTAACCCCACTATCACCTCTTTCAAGTTCCTTACATATCAACCCATAACTTATGGCATTCATTCCGGCACACTGATAACCCTCTATTGAGCTTCCCAGAAGGCCCAGCTCAGCTATCGGTTTTATCAGTTGTTGAGGAAATGTATGATTTTCGAAACAGTCCTGAATAATGGGTCTAACATTCTCGTCAACAAAACGAGACACATTATCCCTGACAATTTGCTCTTCTTCTGTCAGGAGTGAATTAATATCAAATAAGTCGAGACTCATTGTTGAACCCTTTGTCCTTAGAAGATTTTATGCTTACCTTGAAGAATCTCTCTAAACATTTTCCAGTCACCTAAAAGACTATAGAAAGGATATTTGAAAGTAGCTGGTGTATTTTTTTCTATAAAAAAATGCCCTGTCCACGCCCAGCTATACGCTGACAAAAAGGCATAAAAAATATATTTCGGTTGCCCAGTTAAAACAAGAAGGATAATGAAAACTAAAAATATCCAGGTTCCTATAAAATGAAGGAGCTTGTTATATTTATTTTTGTGCTCATCAATATAGAAAGGATAGAACTCCTCAAAACTTTTAAATTCACTTTTCATACGATTTATTCTACCACATCATTATGATCGGAGTTTATTTGCTAAATCTAATAAAAGATTTTCTGTCGTTACCCAATCAATACAAGCATCTGTAAGAGAGACTCCGTACTTTAATTTCTCGGTTATTTTCTGATTGCCTTCATGAATATTGCTCTCTAACATCATCCCAATTATTGACTCATTACCATTAACCACTTGATTAATGCAATACTTAGCCACTCTAGGCTGTAAGGTATAGTCCTTGTTGGTGTTTCCGTGACTGCAATCAATCATTATGCGACTAGGAAGATCGTCTTTAATGAGATTTTTTTCACATAAATCGAGACTCTTTTTATGGTAGTTAGGTTTCGCTCCACCCCTAAGAACAACGTGAGTGTATTTATTTCCTTTGGTTTGATAAACAGTCACCCGTCCTCCTTCATTCAAACCAAGAAAATGATGAGATTCTCTGGAAGATTTTATGGCATTAATGGCCACTGACAAGGACCCGTCAGTGCCGTTTTTAAAACCAACTGGTGTAGACAGTCCACTGGCCATTTCTCTATGAGTTTGAGATTCTGCAGTCCTTGCTCCAATGGCCGTCCAACTGGTTAAATCACCTAGATACTGAGGCATAATAGGATCCAATGCCTCTGTGGCTACTCCGAGACCCATTTCATTGAGTTCAATCATTAATGATCTGGCAATATGAACACCTTTATCAATTTGGAAAGTATCATCTATATTGGGGTCATTTATTAAACCCTTCCAACCCGTCGTGGTTCTCGGTTTTTCAAAATAAACCCTCATTAAAATTAAAAACTTATCTTCAACTTCTTTGCTTAATGATTGTAAGTGTTCTGCGTAATCAATTGCTAAATCAGGGTCATGTATTGAACAAGGCCCCACCACAATTACTAAGCGTTTGTCGTTCCCGTCTAGAATTGACATTAAGCTCTTTCGAGACTGTAATACAGTTTTTCTGGCAGCCCTACTCAATGGTAGAGTTGCCTTGAGTGCTTTCGGGGAAGGTAATTTCTCCTTAGCTACGACATTTATATTGTGTATTTGTCCTGTCATTCAAATAATTATCAAATTTCTGTCTATTAAAAGGTTGATCAGTGTAATCAAACCGTAAAATAAATACATTAATAATTAAAAAATAATTTTTATTAACTTGATTGACGAATTAGTTGCTGACTGCACATATATCCTGGTGTTCCAGCAACAGAACCACAAGGGTATGAGGCTGCTCCACAATAGAAAATATCTTCGTAGTCAAAGAAGCCATAAAAATTATCCAGAGCATTAGATGAAAATGTTCTGTCAAAATACATCTGTTTATCCGTTAAAGCGATGTGATCAATATTCCCTTCTGGAAAGTAAAAATTCTCCTGAAGATCTTTAGGGGTACTAAGATTTGTCCAAATACAATCTTCTGGGTTTAATATCTTTTCAAAGAGTTTTTCTTTTATCTGAGCGGTAACCCCGGATAAATCCTCTCCTCGTTTATCGCATGAAAGGTTTTTGAAAAACACTGCAATCCTGTCATGGGTTAGGCTCTGATTCATTTTGATGCAAGCCGCTCCTTCACAATAAATCTGCATAAAACCTGGTTCATAATCGATTCCGCCATTGGTGACACTGCGGGTGGCTTGGTCAAACTCTTCCAAGGTTTCTACCGAGAAAATAAACCTAAAACTGGCATCAGAATCCGGGTGATTAATATTATCTTTCCAGCGAACGGGTTCCTTGAAAATTAGATTTAGTTTACCGCTGCTGCCTAAAGATTCTTTGTTTGTAACTGTCCCTATTTGCTCTAGATTATTCATTAATTTTGATGCGGTTAAAGGGTCAGTGGCCAATATAAGTTGATCAAACGTTTTTTTCTGGTCTCCATTCTGGTTGATAAAACTAACAACCTTGGTTTCTGGATTAACGTCCACAACCTGGGAAGACTTATTAATCATAACTCCTAAATCCTTATTTATTCTCTCTAACTCTTCAGTTAATTCCCATATACCTTCATAGACAAAACCATAATAACCCTTGAAAACAGATCCAGAATCCATAATTGGTATGGTCAATGCAGATGATTTTTCATAAATAGAAACCGGGCCACTTTCTGCAACACTCATTGCCATATAAATCTTTGCTTTATCACTGGTAAAGTAATGATCAAGAAGAGTTTTCGCATCGCCTGTGACCCAAAGATTGGTCAGTGTTTCTCCTAAGACCGATCTTGCTTCAGCCAAGTTTGGTGTCTTGGCTTCTTGAAATCCGCTTTGAAGAAAATCAATGACTCTTGATTCATCGTTCCTGAAGGCTTCTACATTTCCTTGCTCACCCCACTTTTCCTTGAATTCAAGATCTAGATCCTCGGGTTTTCTATGAATTTCAGTGGGTTTTGAATCGCCAGGGAAAAACACTAGTTTTGGTGACTTGGGTACAAAAGTTTTTAATCTTTTGCTGAGTCCTGTTTCTTCAAAAATAAACCGCTGCATAAGACCAAGAACAGAAGCACCGGAAGGATATTTATAATTCTTGCCCTCTAGTGAAACGGTTTCAGAGGTGCAAGCGCCCCCAACTTTCGCCTTTGATTCTATCACTGTTACTTGATGACCGTGCCGCTGAAGATAGTTAGCAGCAACGAGCCCGTTGATCCCAGACCCGATAATGATTATCTCTTTAGACATAAAATATAAAGACAGTGGCAATAATAATCATCATCCACAGAACTACTGAAAATATAATTGGCCGTATAGATAGGTTATAAAGGGTTTTTAATTCAAATTCAGAACCAATAAAGAACAACCCAAGTAAAAATAAGATACTGCTCAGCTGTTTGACCCCAACAATCAAATCTCTATCAAAATCAATCATTGCACCCAAAAGGACAAAAGCAATAAAGAACAGAATAAAGTATGGGAAGTTATATTCGGTGTCCTTGCTTTTATAATAAAAACTAAAAAAAAGAACCGTTGGGATGATCCATAATGTTCTGCCAAGTTTTACCACGCTTGCATAAACCACTGACTCCTCACCATAGATGGTGGATGCACCTATGACAGAGGCAGTATCATGAATAGTCAAGGCTGCAAATACCCCAAATTGACTCTCCGTCATACCCAGAAAATGGCCAATGTATGGGAACAGAATAATAGCGATAAGATTCAGTAAGAAAACAAGACTAATCGATGAAACTAATACCTCAGCCTTTGATTTAATTAATGGGGCCAAAGAGGCTATGGCAGTGCCGCCACAAATTGCTGTGCCTGCAACCAGAAGTATGAGTTGCTTCCTTTCTACTTTGAATAATTTCCCAAGAACAAAACCAATCAGAAAAATTGATAAAACATAGATAGAAACAATCGGCAGATAATCAATGGTGATCTCAGAGACTGAACCAAGGCTCATTGTCCCTCCTAAGAAGACTATCCCTGCTTTGAGTAGGTTTGTACCATTGATTCTAGGACTCTCTAGAGAAAAACGTTCTTTTATCTGGGCAAATACGATCCCTAATATCAAACTAATCGCTGCCTGCCCAATCACTAATGAAAGCGAAATAAAAATAACCAATAGAAAATAAATCATTAAAACTAAAAGTTCTCTTTATAAGGCCTTAAATCAATTTCCTGAGTCCAAGCTGTTTTATCTTGACGGTGAAGATTCCAGTAACTTTCTGCAATAGCATCAAGATCAAGTAATCCATCCTCACCTAAACTTTTTGCGTACTCAGGAAACCCTTTAACAACTCTATCGCCATTGATAACACCGTCAATAATGACATGAGCGACATGAATACTTTGGGGTCCAAACTCTCTGGCCAAAGACTGAGATAACATTCTAAGCGCACCTTTACCAGAAGCGAATGCAGAAAAACCCGATTTACCCCTTCTTGAACCGGAGGCTCCAGTGAAAAGCAAAGATTGTCGAGGTGCAATGTCAGTCTGCTCCAACATTAAACGAATAATTGCCTGCGAAGCTAAAAAACCTCCGAAACAAAGCACCTTCCACATCGAAGAGAAAATCTCGGGTGTTACATCGAGAAATGGTTGCGGAAAATTGTTACCGGCATTGTACACGGCTAATTCTAGAGGACTCTTGCTCTCGCGGATAAGATTTATCATATTCTCTACTTCTGTGACCTCAGTCACATCGGTAACAATAGGAATTGCTTCTCCATTCTCACTAGCAATTGAAGCACAAACCGTATCAAGATTCGCTGCGGTCCTTCCGCAAGCAAACACTTTCATATCTTCTTTGGCAAAGCGTCGACAAAGAGCTGCTCCAAGTCCTTGTTCTGGGCCAACCCCTATAACTAAAGCTGATGTTTTAGATGTCATATTGAAGATTAATAACCAGATTAGTTTGCATTACTAATCATTTCGTCAACTAATTCCTCAACAATAAAAAGAGGTGGCTCACCATGATCAAGAACAGCTGAATGGAAATCCCGAATATTAAAAGCGTCACCCAATTCTGCTTTGGCTTCTTCTCTTAGATCCAGAATTTTGAGCATTCCAACTTTATAGCTACAAGCCTGGCCAGGCCAGACTATGTATCTTTCAATTTCAGCGACCACCTCGGCATCGGACATTCCTGTTGTTTTTTTCATGTAATCCATGGCTTCTTCTCGTGTCCATCTTTTATAATGAAGCCCGGTATCAACCACCAAACGAACAGCCCTGAATAATTCGCTTTGCAGAACCCCTAACTCATCGTATAAGGTTTTTGCCATCCCCAACTCCACAGACAGTCTTTCAGAATAAAGCGCCCACCCTTCACCAAACGCTGAAGTGTAATAACCAAATCGTCTATAGAGTGTGAGTTCCTCGTTCTCTAAATTAAGGGCATTTTGTAAATGGTGACCGGGAATTGCTTCATGAAAAGCTAGGGTCCGCATGCTGTAAGTAGGAGTTTGTTTAATGTCATAAAGGTTTGCATAAAACACACCCGGTCTGCTGCCATCCAATGCTGGAGCACTATAGTAACCACCGGCTTCGTTTTGTTCTGAATATTCAGGCACGGCTCTGACTTCTACTTTGGAAGCCGGCATTTTGTGAAAAGAAGCGGCTGCAGTAATCCAAGTTTCCTCGACTATATCGTTGTAATCCTTGACCACAATGGACTTTCGGTCTGGGGTGTCCGCATAGAGAAACTGCGGGTCTTCATTCAGTTCATTCATCATCTGACCAACGTTGAGATTATCGCCATAACCTAACTCAGCAAGAATTGATTGCATTCTTTTTGAGATTCGTTCAACTTCGCTTAAACCAATATTGTGTATCTCCTCAGCTGTATAATCTGTGGTGGTATAGACCTTGAGTCTAAGTGCATAGAATTCATCTCCATTGGGCAGAGACCAAACGCCATCGTTCGGGTCTGCCATGGGCAGAGTTGCTGTCATAAAATCCAATAAAAGTTGAAAACTTGGATTAACGCTCTCCTCGATTGCTAAATTTAAATCGTTCATTAATTCAGCCTTAAATTCATCATCAAAACCCAATTCAGAGTCATTGATCTTGCGCTCAAAAACATCTCTGATGGGATTACCCTCATCCGCGTTTATAAATTCATTCAATTGTCGGATGACATGATCAAAAACAAATCTTGGTGGAAAAATACCCGCGTCTTTTTGAGCGTTTAAAGTTTCCATGCTTGACCCAAAGACCTCATCAAACATATTCAGTCGATCAATGTAGGCTCTTGCTTCGGTTTTACTTCTAATGGGATGAATGTCAGTCATGAATTGAACCATATTCAGATGGATACCACCGATCTGATTTAAAGGGTAATCATGAAAAGGGAATTGTTCTTCTTGTTTAATCTTATTCTCGAGATCAAATAACGCAATTTTCTTAGTGATTTTTTGTTGTCGACTGAGTTTTGAATTGTCGTATCTTTCCAACATAGCCTTCGACTCCTTCAAATCGGCAAGATCTTCTGCTCGATCTTCTAACCCATGAACTGACAGCTTTGATTGGTGATTGGTGATAAAGTTCAATCGATCCACGATCCCCAAATAGGTCATGGCTTCGGGCGAATCCATCATTCCGCTGATGATCTCTTTACCCAGATAATGATCCATCGATATCGGTTTCATAAAAAACAAATTAATTAGATAGAGGCCTGCAATTCCAAGAAAGGTGCTTAAGATGGGTTTTATGTATTTGAGTATGGTTTTCATAAGTAAGTGGTTCTTGTAATTATTATCCCATTTTACAGAAAACCAATTTATTTCCATCTAAATCTCTGACATAGCCACCGTAAAATGTGTCTATTTTTTGCTCAGGCTCTCCTTCGGCAATTCCCCCCGATTCAATCGCCCGTTTATACACCTCATTAACTTCCTCTTTAGAATCAAATGTAATGCCTGTCATGGATCCGTTGCCGACAGTTGCTTCATTACCATCAAAGGGAATAAAAACAGCAAAGAAAGTGTTGGAGCTTTCAAACCAATAGAAATAACTTCTCTCATTTCCTCTAAAACTTTTCACCCCCATCGGCTCAAAGAGACTGTCGTAAAATTCCCTTGCGGCTTCCAAATCATTTGTCCCTAAGGTAATGTATCCTCCCATATTAACTGCCATATTCTTACTCCTTTAAATAGTTTTTAAGACTCATATAGGTTACTGCTGATAACCCAGCGGTACTGAATATCATACACATAACCATAATCTGATATCTAGCTGCAGTCAGCGGCTCAATGCCAGATAATATCTGACCGGTCATCATCCCGGGCAGCGATACTAGACCCACCGCCAAGAGCGCATTAATTTGTGGGATCATCGCCGTTTGTAGGGCAATTTTTCTAGCGTCCTGATAGGTCTTACCTCGTTGCTGCTCCATTGAAAACCTTTCACCGGCCAAACTCACGGTGTTCATGCTGTTGGCGAAAATCATCCCGGCGATGGGGACAACAAAGCTAGGCTCAAACCACCTGGGTAACTCAACGATAAGCTGACTAATTAAAAACAACACGGCCAAACCGCTCAGAGCCAAGGAGGTAACCACGATGATGAACGCTTTGATCCCTCGTTCTTCGAGTGGACGCAGAGCAATCCATGATGAGACCAAGATCATAAAAAGAACCACGAGCACCACCACAAAGGATTGATTGGTTTCAAAAATGTAAGTGAGCACATAACCAATCAGCAAGAGTTGAATCAACATTCTGAAATTTGCATAAATCGGCTCTAGGGCATTCAGACCCCATAATTTCATAATCACAATCAATAAGATCACGGGCAGAAAACCTAGAAATAAATTGGCCAGAGGGATAATGGTGAGCTCGGCCATAATTATTTTAGAGCAGGAATCACTTTTTCCCCAATAAGCTTAATGGAAGCTGCAGGATCCGTTCTTAACTCAAGTGCAACATCAGTTAAACCGGCTTGCTTGAGTTCAAATAAATGCTCTACCTTATCCTCTACTTCACTGACATGTCCGGTTAAGGTTAAATGATCCACTAGTTTTTCTAATAAAGAATCAGGAACACCAGGGACCGAAGAAGTCTTTAATAAGGGCATTTGATAAATCTCTTTTTTATGAGCTTCTATAACATCATATTCTTGGTTTGACATAAAGGTGGTGATGACCCATCGCCTAAACAAACCTCGGTAACCCAACCACTGTTTTGATTCATTCATTGCTTGTTCTTTGTCTTCATACAGCGCCCAAGCCATAAAATTATTAAATCTAAAGTCGTCAGTTGCCCTAACCTTTAGATGAGTTGATACTTCCCCAACTTTATTCTTAATAATACCGGGAGGTAGATCGCTCATCATAATTCCATCTGAATGTTTAGATGACATTTTTAACATTTGAGGTTTATTGGCAGCAACATAAACCTTGGGCATTGATTGATTGACCCAAAAAGGATTGTAGTTATTAACCTTAAAAATTTCGCCGCTGTAGTTTAAGGGGCCTCCCTTAGATATCGATTTCAGGATTTCGACGCATTCCTCCACGGCCCTTACTCTTCTGTCTGGTTTCAATTGAAGCGATTGCAAAGCTTCTCCACCGCCGCCAATCACAACATGAGCTCTACCCATAGCGAGTTCATTTAATGTTAATAAGCCACTTAAAATACGGATGGGATGAGTGTCAAAAGGATTAAGTGCCACAGGCCCTAACTTTATGGACTTTGACTGAACAGCTAACTGCGTAAGATTTGTGAAAGGTTCTCTGGAATCTGTATAGCTTGCTAGCCAAATACTATGAGCTCCATATTTTTCAGCTAACAATCCCAGCTCAGCTATTTTAGAAGCACTTAACCTCGAATCAAGGATCAGACCAATACGCATATTTAAGATAGTTTATTGAGTTATCAGTGTATCTTACCCTAACCATTCATTGAGATAAAAAGTATCCTCAATGTTTCATCAATCTATAACGATGTATTGAATTTTAAAGTTTCCAGGTCCTTTTTAGGAAAGCATAAAAATCTAACCAAGACTGCTCTTTAGCCGCTTCATTTAGACCCATAGTATAACCGTCACGCGTGCTGCAGTTCGAAAACGCTAAAAATGCACCCCAAGGCTTGTCAACCGAGTACCCTGAATTTTGTTCAATGACTTCGTTATTTTCTGTCCACAACATCAAACAATCTTTAGTGATAGCCGCCTCTGGTACAAATGCCTGAGGGTAAGGTTGTTCCCATCCATGGCCAGCTCCATCATAAACTGACATCTCAACCTCAACTCCAAATTGTTCTAACTTATCTTTAAACCATTCACAGCGTTCTATTGACATTGATTCATCTGCTTTACCCATCATAATAAGTACCGGACTTCCCTCAACTTCAAAATCTTCAAAGTCAAGAGAGCACCCTGCATAAAAAGACGCGTAGGCTGAAAAACGAGGACCGTTTATTCCAAGGATTCCGGTGGCCACTGGTTCAAACATGGAGTATAAAGTTGAGCCACCACCAAGACTAAACCCAGTAACAGCAATGTTATCTCCATCAATGTATGGATGTTGTTGCAAAGCCTCTAGAGCATTGAATCCATCGATAATTTGAGAATAAATACTGGCTTTTTGAAGCCGTTCGAAATAATCATCTGTTGATCGCAGATTTCGAGCAACAAAAGTATCAATGGCAAAGCCCGCGATCCCATGCTTTGCCAATCGGTTGGCAAGATAGATACTACGTCCTGTCCAGTCGCCTCCTGAACCATGGAGTATAACCACCGCAGGGACTGGTGTTGTGGCTGAGGCTTGTGGCGGCAAAACAAGAAGCCCGCCTCCGTTTACTTTGATTTCTGCAGAATCAGGGCCTTCTATAAGTTCCTTAGCAGTTGACGCATTCCAAGATGGAAAACCCACAACGCCTTCAGGGGCGGTGGTAAAATCAGTCTCATAATAAACATTTACAACCGATTCTTTCTGCGGGATAAATCTCCAAGCGCCAAAGATGACCAGAACTGCTGCAATCAGAACCACCATGGTTATTGATTTTCTTCCGCTTACGTTTTGCAGTAGGATTTTCATATGATTTAAGGTCGTCGTCCTCGACAGTATCCCTGACGCATCTCTCCCTTCTCACAGACCACCAACATTGCTCTCCAATTCTCAACAAAATGATCAGCATCTTTCTGGCCCAGACGTTCAACCATAACCGGATAAAGACTCCCTGTGATAAGTTTATACTCACTACGAACCTGATTTAGATACCAATTAGATGCGTCTTCTGTCATGACGTCCATATAACCAAGCTTTTTGAGATGAGTTTTATATTCTTCCAAAGTTTCTAGGGCGTAGGTAAGACCTTCCATTTTGAACCAATAAAACATGTCTTCAGATAAGGGTTCGTCTGACTTGGTCCAATCATAGCATGTAAAGTAACCGCCAGGTTTGAGGACTCTATAGCATTCTCCGAAGATATCGGCCTTATCCTTTATTTGCGTGATCGCGCCCGATGAGACAACAATATCAAAAGATTGGTTTGGAAAATCAAGTGCCCCTGCTTTGACAGTAAGAAACTTGCATCTGTCCTGCAATCCCATCTTGCTTGCTGCCTCATTGGCTCTCTTAATTAGTGGGGCCTCAAGATCGATGCCCACAACATCTGCACCATATGTGTTAGCCATTTCAAACGCTGGGCCGCCTAAACCGCATCCAATATCAAGAATACGTTTCCCTTCGGTTTCAATACCATTCAACATTTTTTCCACATTCCCTGAACCGCCTGGAGCCATATAACCTTCTCCCCAGATCAGCTCCAACATCGTGATCATATTGTCATAGTATTCGTCTTGGTGATCCATTCTTAGTTGCTCCTTATTTTCCCAATTCTTGTATGGCTCTCCATGCCTGCTCAATGGCACGATCCAATAGAGAACTATTGACAGAGTCGCTGTTGGCGATGGTGATTCTGCCAAACGGTTGTCGCCCAATTGATCCTGGGTTCCGATAGGAATAACCGTGAGCCCAACGATTCACAGAAATGCTCGCAACATCTCTATCAAAGTCGAACATATCCTTCGGGAGCATGCCCCCTAAATGCTCTCTGA
Source organism: uncultured Woeseia sp. (assembly GCA_964629335.1). GTDB lineage: Bacteria > Pseudomonadota > Gammaproteobacteria > Steroidobacterales > UBA11654 > CACPJA01. The sequence continues at coordinate 1,461 of CAZVRH010000012.1, read as the reverse complement.
TCTCTGCTTCGTAGTCTCTAAATTTCATCTCTAACATTCTATATCGTGCTTCACGATACTGTTCAATTTGTGGCGCACCAATATTTGCTCCCAGCAGACAACATCTCATGTGAAGGATACAAGGATCGTCGGGTGTCTTGGTGTACTCATAACCCCCCATACTAATGGGGAAGTCCATTCCCACCGCTTGATGCATGTTTCCAGGCGACATGGCCATCCCAATTCCCATCTCTTTCATCGCCCTCCAATTTCTTAAACCCACGGTGGTGAATTGCAATGGAATCTTCGACAATCGTCTCAGTGCTGCATCTTGTTTTTTAGGAAGGTCTGGAACAATGTAAGGAATCATCATGTTGTAACAAGCCATCACCACCCCTTTGCCTTTCACCTGATACGACTTATTGTCATGGATATAGTTGACAAAAACATCCTCCGAGCTTTCGGGATCACCACCGTGCTGAACATTCACAACAGTGCTGTTTAGTCGAACTCGAACATTATTGCTGGATTTATCTAGCTCAGCATAGTTGAACTTGGATAACACAATCTCCTCGACATTGTCTCCCGGTCCAACACCAGGAATCATCTTTTTCACCAACATACGCGCAATGGTGGCATTGCCATCAGGAAAGTGATGAATGAAGGGTTTTTTTACGTTATAGGTGTCTTTGTTCTCGATATAGCCCCCATCCATTCCTACTTCATCCTGCGTTTCTCTCCACGAAAAATAATCTAGACCCAGTGCTCCGCTTTCCAATGCTTCTTCCATGTCCATCAACTCTGGTGTGCCCCCATAGTCGACAACTGATTGTCTGGCCATTCTGAGTACGCCGGGGTCATCGACTCCTAAGGTGGTTTTTAAGTAGTCAAAGTAGGAATGAGAACGGATGTATTGCTGCCATTCCTTCTTAGGTATCTTCAGTGCATGTGGATTGCCCTTTAATACGCGCAGCAATTGTTGCTTGCCTTGTTTACTCAGTGGGGATTGCTCTACAGCTTTTTCATCCGATAGCGTTGGTCGCAAGAGTCCTTCTATAAACCCTGGGTAATCGCAAAAAGGATGCTTCACCACTTTGTCTTCACCAAATACTTTCTTGTTGAAATAGGTCACAGCTCCAAGGTTATGCCTTTTAAAGAAGTCCGTGTCATAGGCGGCCTTGAAGCGATCCATATCAACACCAAGATCTGTTAGCAGGTTGAGCACGGTTTCACTAAATTCGTGTGGATACTCAAATGACTCTGAGCCGCCCTCGCCTATTATGATGTTCCCATCGATCATATGTTCATTACGCTTGGCATGACCTCCAAAATCGTCATGGTTGTCCAGTATCAGCACCTTTTTGTTTCTTCCGTGTTCTTGCTGATAAAAATAGGCAGCTGATAGTCCACTGAGACCACCGCCTACCACAACCAGGTCATACTCTTCTTTCAGATCAGTGGTAGGTCCCCAATCTATTTGAT
>CAZVRH010000011.1:0-30215 GCA_964629335.1 uncultured Woeseia sp. | reverse complement strand
AGACCTAAAACTTGAGTCAGGCCGGTAAATCCCCAAGCCCAGAATATATCACCGGCTCGATACACCACCACATCGATCACACTCTTGGCTTTAAATCGAGATTCACGATCCACCAAGGTAAATAACATTTCACGGGCGGGTTTAGTGATTGCGTATTCCCCTGCTCGTCTGATCACTTGCAGACCTACCACCACCCAGAGTATGGGTGAGAGGGCGAGGATAAACATGCCGATGATAATAATTCCAGGCACGAGAGATAGAGTGACTGATAAGCCGTATCGTTTGGCTAGACGACTGGTGCCAAACATGGCGGTAACCACCGCGAGGATGTTGGTCGCTAAATCAATCCCTGCCCAAATTTGGGTTCGGGTGTCTTGATCAATGTCCGTGAGAATATTCTTGATGGCAAAATAGACAAAGGTGCTCATTCCAGAATAAAGAACAATGAAGATCCCAATCCCAAACAGAATATTTTTTAATAAGGGCGTTCGTAGGAATTCTACAAAACCGTCCAATAAATTACCGGACATTGGGCTTTCATTGTATTCTGACGATTCCGTGTTCTCTAAATCGGTCTCTTTGATCTTAGTGAGCAAGATAGAAATTGCCATGGGTATTAATATCATTACCGCCGAGATCAGAACCAAAGTATCGGATCCGACTTGATCTGCAAATAATAAAGCAATCGCTGGGCCAAAGATTGCACCAAGACTACTGCCTGAAGCGATAAACCCAAATAATCGTTTAGCCTGTGTTTTTGAATAGGTGTCTGCCATAAAACTCCAGAACACAGAAATATTCAACAAGCTAAAAACGCTCACCCAAACGTAGAAGACCTGATTGATTCGGTTCATATCCGGAAACACGTTGATCAGGAAAAACATCAGCAAGAAGGTGGCGGCAAAAAAGCCATACACACCGGGAACCAGATATTTAAACTTAATTTTGGAACAAATGTATCCGTAGAATGACACCACAAAGAAACTGATAAAGAAGGTAAACGTCCAGATGGTGCTAAGCTCGGCATCGCTCCAGTCACTGGACATCCCGTCTCTGACAGGTCGAATAATGTAATATGAGGCTAAACATGAGAACACAAAGGCAAAGGAGAGCAGCACTGCTCGAATCTCATTGGCTTCAATCTTTGCCGCTTTGTTGAGGAATTGTTTTAAATAGTTCATCGATTATCCTTTTAACAGATCCAGTATGGGCAATGTTCCGTTTTTTACAAATTCAAGAAAAGCACCGCCACCGGTTGAAATATAACTGATTGAATCCGTGATTTGACATTTTTCCACAACCGCCACTGTATCGCCACCGCCCACAATTTTAAACCCTGGATTGGCTTCAATGGCAGCGGACAGAAAACGAGTGCCTTCGCTAAATTGTTCGTACTCAAACACCCCCAGGGGTCCGTTCCAAATAATTGTTCGGCACTGATCAATGATGGTTTTATAGATCATCGCGGTTTCCGGACCAATATCAAGGATCATATCGTCACTACCTACCTGTTCAATGGTTTTAATTTCTGCCTCGGCATCGCTGGAGAACTCCTTAGCTGTAATCACATCGACAGGCAACGGCACATTCACACCTTCAAGGTCTAATATTTGCTTAGCCGGTTCCACCATGTCTGATTCTATTAAGGATTCTCCGGTTTGGCTTCCCGATGCCAGGAGAAAAGTATTGGCAATTCCACCGCCAACGATGATGTGATCACAAATTTTTGACAGCGATTTGATGACCCCTAATTTTGATGAAACCTTGGCTCCACCGATAACTGCGACCAGGGGTTTGTCTGGGTTCCTTAAAGCCTGAGTGAGCACCTCAACTTCCTTATTCAGTAAGGGTCCGATACAGGCTTGACTCGCCGCTTTTGCAGCCCCATAAGTGCTGGCATGTTTTCGATGTGAAGCGCCAAAGGCGTCCATCACAAAGACATCGCACAGTGAAGCCATCTGATTTGACAACGCCTGATCATTGGCTTTCTCCCCTGTTAGGTACCTGGTGTTCTCACAAAGGGTGATCGCATTGTCTGGGATACCGTTGAGCCAATCGGGGCAAAAATGCACCGCTTGACCTGATAGATCTTCCAGTCGTTTTGCCACCGGTTCAAGTGTTAGCGAGCCATCGAGTGCGTCTGGATCCGGTCGACCTAAATGCGAGAGCAAAATCACTTTAGCCCCCTTGGCCAGTGCCATTTCTATGGTGGGAATCGCTGCTCGGATTCGAGCATCACTGGTGATCACTCCATCGCGGATGGGAACATTTAAATCCAAACGGATCATTGTTCGTAAGCCCTGCAGATCCAAATCCTGCATCAGAGGGATTGACGTGGTCATGAGTCAGATCCTATTCGGCATTCATTAATGCCAGTGTGGTGTCCAACATTCGATTGGAGAAGCCCCATTCGTTATCGTACCAAGAACAGACTTTTACCAGAGTTCCTTCTTGAACCTTGGTCATGGTCGCATCATAGGTCGAGGACGCCGGGTTATGATTGAAATCAATCGACACCAACGGGCCGTCACTGTAGTCCAGAACGCCTTTTAAATCGCCTGAAGATGCGGTTTTGATGACTTCATTAATTTCCTCAACTGAGGTTGCTCTTGAGGCAATAAAACTCAAATCAACCAATGAGACATTGATCGTGGGTACCCTGACTGAAAAACCGTCCAGCTTGCCTTGTAATTCAGGCAATACCAATCCAACCGCTGATGCCGCGCCGGTCTTGGTCGGAATCATCGACTGAGTCGCTGATCTGGCCCGTCTGAGATCTTTATGAAAGACATCGGTGAGCACTTGGTCGTTGGTGTAGGCATGAATGGTGGTCATGATGCCGCTCTCCACTCCGATTGCTTCATGAATGGGTTTAACCAGTGGAGCCAAACAATTTGTGGTGCAAGACGCATTGGAGATAATCTCGTCGTCTTTGGTGAGATTACCGTGATTGACGCCGTAGACAATGGTCGCATCGACTTCTGAACCTGCAGGTGCAGAAATCACCACTTTTTTAGCGCCCGCTTTGAGGTGTTTTCCAGCCAACTCTTTGGTCCTAAAAAAACCGGTGCACTCCAGCACCGCATCCACCCCTAAATCACCCCAAGGTAATTTTTCTGGGTCTCGCTCAGCAAAGACTTTGATTTCTTTTCCGTCAATTGCTAAAGCATCGCCTTGGACTTCAACGTCAAAAGGGAAAATGCCGTGTGCGCTGTCGTATTTGGTTAAATACGCGTTGCTGTCAGCATCGCCCAGGTCATTGAGGGCCAGTATTTCAATCTCATTGGTTCTGCCGCTTTCAAACAAGGCCTTAAGTACATTTCTGCCTATTCGTCCGTAACCATTAATCGCAACTTTCACTGTCATTAGATACTCCTTTTCATCATCTTTTAATCATCTCCACCAGTTTCTGGAAGACATTGTCATCCGAAAAACCATAATATTCAAATAACTCTGGTGCTGGTGCGGATTTGCCAAACGACTCCATGCCAATAACTACCCCTTTCGCACCGGTGTAGCCTTTCCATGCTGAAGCCATAGAGGCCTCAATAATCATTACCTTCTCAAACCCTTGGGGTATGACGCTTTGTTTATATTCATCGGATTGCTCTTCAAAAATCTCCAAACAGGGCATGGAGACTACGCGTACACCCATCCCCTCTTCTGCACCTTGGTTCGCTGCGTTCATGGCGTATTGCACCTCTGAACCTGTGGCAATGATCACCGCTTCAAGATCGCCTGGTTCTTGATGCAGAACATAACCGCCTTTTTCAATCAGCCCAATGGTCTCGGATGCACGCTCTTGTTGCGGCAGTGACTGCCGGGTAAGAATTAAAGCCGAAGGTGTCTGTCTTTTCTGGATCGAGACCCTCCAAGCGATCGCCGTCTCCATCGTATCGCAAGGTCGCCAAACGTTCAGACCGGGAATCAATCTTAGACTGGGGACATGTTCAATCGCCTGATGCGTGGGGCCATCTTCACCCAGGCCAATGGAATCATGGGTTAAGACATGAATAACCCCCAATTCCATCATCGAAGCCATGCGAATGGCGTTTCTGGAATAATCAGTAAACGTGAGAAAGGTTCCTCCGTAGGGTATCAAGCCACCATGCAGCACCATCCCATTCATCATCGCCGCCATACCAAATTCTCGCACCCCGTAGAAAAGGTAATCGCCATTGGCATCGGTGGGCGTGATGGCCTTGGAGTTTTTATGAAAAGTGCAATTGGATCCTGTTAAATCGGCAGAACCGCCTAATAATTCAGGAAAATCATCCGTCAACGCGTTCAAGGCAATTAATGACGATTTTCTGGTGGCCACGGTGTCTGCTTCGGTTTGCAACTTGGTAATAAGATCCTCCAATCCGGAGAACCTGCTGTCGTCGATGGTCTCACTGAATCGGTTGATTAAATCCTCTGCAAGTGCCGGGTAGGCGCTCTGATATTGGGTAAAGAGTTGTTGCCAAGCATCCTCTTGTTGTTGACCCTTGGTTTTTGCATCCCATGCTTGTTTAATGTCTTCTGGCACTACAAACGGTTGATGTTCCCATCCGAGCTCCTTACGCACTAAATCTAACTCCTCATTGCCTAAGGGTGCACCGTGAGTATCAGCGGTGCCGCCTTTATTTGGTGAGCCATATCCGATCACGGTCTTGCAAGCCAGAATCGAGGGTTTACCTGTTTCCTCTTGAGCAGCGACAACGGCTTTTTTGATGGCTTCAGGATCGTGCCCATCGATGTCATTGATGACCTGCCAGCCGTAAGCTTCAAATCTTTTTCCCACGTCTTCGCTAAACCAGGACTCCACTTCTCCGTCTATAGAGATGCCATTGTCGTCGTAGAAGCAAATTAATTTCCCTAAATTGAGCGTGCCTGCAAGTGAGCAGGCTTCATGAGAGACTCCTTCCATCAGGCAGCCGTCCCCGGTGAAGACGTATGTGAAGTGATCAATGATACCCAGGTTATCTTGATTGTATTTTGCAGCGAGAATTTTTTCTGACAAGGCCATGCCCACAGCATTGGCAATACCTTGCCCCAACGGACCGGTTGTGGTTTCAATGCCGAGGTCTAGATCGTATTCAGGATGCCCGGCTGTGTGTGAATTAAATTGTCGAAAGGCTTTGAGATCGTCGATACTTAAATCGTATCCCGAGAGGTGCAACAGCGAGTAAAGCAGCATTGAGCCATGACCGTTGGATAGGACAAAACGATCACGATCCATCCACCTTGGATTTTGGGGGTTATGAGCCAGGAAGTCGTTCCAAAGCACTTCAGCGATATCCGCCATACCCATGGGCATTCCAGGATGTCCTGAATTGGCTCTTTGAACTGCATCTGCAGAGAGCATTCTTATGGCATTGGCTAATGTTTTCTTATTGATAGCTGTGTCCTAAATGAAGACATGATCAAAACGATCTCTTTCATTACGATGATCATTTTCTCGCAGAGTGTATAGACTGGCAAGGAATTTGTCTAAAAATGTGACTAAACTGAAAAATTATGGCTATAATTCTGGTTCTAAAAATTATTTGGAGCACTCAATGAGCAGTAATTCTTACCTGATGACGTCAGAATCTGTGGGGGAAGGACACCCTGATAAAATGGCGGATCAGATCTCGGATGCGATTTTGGATGCCATCATCGAACAGGATCAAAACTGTCGTGTGGCGGTTGAGACCTTGGTCAAAACCGGCCTGGTGGTTCTTGCTGGTGAAATCACAACCACCGCGGAAGTCGACTATGAAGCCATTGCAAGACAAACAATTAACCGGATTGGTTACAATCACGAGGCACTTGGTTTTGACCATCTTTCGTGCCAGGTTATGTCAGCTATTAGCAAACAATCCCCGGATATTGCTATGGGAGTCGATCGCGAAGATAAGGCTCAACAAGGCGCCGGTGATCAAGGCTTAATGTTTGGCTATGCGACCAATGAAACGCAAGAACTCATGCCTGCGACTATCCAAATTTCTCATAATTTGGTTAGACAACATTCCAACGTACGTAACGAAGGAACCGTCCCCTGGTTAAGACCCGATGCCAAGAGTCAAGTGACCATTCAATTTCAAGATGGAACACCTGAATTTATTGATACCGTGGTGCTCTCAACTCAGCATGACGAAAACGTCACTATGGAAGTTATTCACCAGGAAGTTTTGGAACACATTATTAAACCTGTGCTCCCTGCAGAGCTGGTTACAGATCAAACTCGTTATCTTATCAATCCTACAGGCAGTTTTGTGATTGGAGGCCCTGTCGGTGATTGCGGTCTTACCGGTCGAAAAATTATTGTTGATACTTACGGGGGTATGGCCAGACACGGTGGAGGGGCTTTTTCAGGCAAAGATCCTTCCAAGGTTGATCGATCTGCAGCCTACGCTGCTAGATATGTTGCAAAAAATGTGGTTGCAGCCGGTCTAGCTGATCGATGCGAAATTCAAGTTTCCTATGCCATAGGTGTGGCTGAACCAACCTCGATTAGACTCAAAACCTTTGGGACGGAGAAGGTCAGCGAAGATGAGATTATTCGCTTGGTTCAAAGTAATTTTGACCTCACCCCTTATGGAATAATGAATATGCTTGATTTGCTCCAACCGATTTATGAGAAAAGTGCAGCGTATGGACACTTTGGACGAGAAGATGAAGGTTTTCCGTGGGAAAAAACAGACAAAGCTGAAGATTTAAAAGCACAATCTAGTCTATAATCTAAGGCAAAAGAGATAACGGTATATACATATAGGTAATCAAAATGGTGGAAATTGCAAAAACAACGGACGTGAAATCTGAAGAAGATTTTAAAGTCGCTGATATTAACCTCGCTGAGTGGGGTGAAAAAGAAATTAAGATAGCTGAAACCGAAATGCCTGGCTTAATGAGTCTAAGAGAAGAATTTGGTTCCTCAAAACCGCTTCAGGGTGCTCGGATCTCAGGGTGTCTGCATATGACAATACAAACCGCTGTACTTATTGAGACGCTTATAGAGTTAGGTGCTGACATCCGATGGTCGTCTTGTAATATTTTCTCCACTCAAGATCATGCCGCTGCAGCTCTAGCTGCGAAAGGCATTCCAATCTTTGCATGGAAAGATGAAAGTGAAGAAGAGTATTGGTGGTGTGTTGAGCAAACTATTCATGGACCGGATGGTTGGACCCCGAATTTATTATTAGACGACGGTGGAGATTTAACCAAACTCATGCATGAAAAATACCCTGAACTGTTCACAGGTATCAAAGGTGTTTCTGAAGAAACCACCACCGGTGTTAAACGATTGTACGACATGGAAAAAGATTCAACTCTTCTTTGCCCGGCGATTAATGTTAATGACTCCGTGACTAAATCAAAGTTTGATAACTTATACGGTTGCAGAGAATCACTGGTTGATGGCATCAAAAGAGCCACCGATGTCATGGTTGCAGGAAAAATCGCTGTGGTTGCAGGTTACGGTGATGTCGGTAAAGGATCCGCTCAAAGTTTAAGTTCACTGGGAGCCACTGTTTGGATCACTGAAATCGACCCAATCTGTGCGTTGCAAGCGGCTATGGAGGGATACAGAGTGGTAACCATGGATGACGCTTGTTCCCAAGCTGATATTTTTGTTACTGCGACTGGTAATTACCACGTCATCAATAAATCTCACATGGAGCAAATGAAAGATCAAGCTATTGTCTGCAACATTGGCCACTTTGATAATGAAATTGATGTGGAATCATTGCACGACTACGAATGGATTGAAATTAAGCCGCAAGTTGATCATATTGTGTTCCCGGACGGGAAACGATTGATCCTCTTGGCTCAAGGAAGGCTGGTTAACCTTGGGTGTGCCACAGGTCATCCTAGCTTTGTGATGTCCAATTCATTTACCAATCAAACACTTGCACAAATAGAACTGTTCAACAATTCTGATTCGTATGAAAATAAAGTCTATGTTCTGCCTAAATCGCTTGACGAAAAGGTGGCCCAACTTCATTTAGATAAAATCGGTGTCAAACTCACAAAACTGACTGAAGAGCAAGCTGAATATATTGGGGTGGACCAAGAAGGGCCTTTTAAACCTGATCAATATCGCTACTAGCGGATCAATGATGGATGCTCTACTGTTGAGAGTTTTCTCGAATCATTTTAATAAGAGGCTTTAGAAAATTTAGTCTAATAATCGGGTCATCTATCTCAAGGCATTTTTGTTTCTCTTCTAATTTCAGAGGTAATATTTCAGCAAACCTAAAGCTCACCCATGAGGCGCTGTCTAATTTTAGTTCTTGTTCGGTATACAAATTAATATCATCCAAAATGGCTTTTAATAAACCAACCAGATCAGAAAAATTCTCTGAGGGCTGAAAATCCTCCTCTCGATCAATCAATTCCACTTTACCAATATTTAGACCGTCCTCTTGTTTGCCCATTGAGAGCAATTTAAATTTGTTGGTGCCAATGGTTGTGATTCCCAATAATCCATCGTTCCCCTGCTCCCAATCCACTATCTTAGCCATTGTGCCTACGTTATAAGTCTCAAACATTTTAGGGTCGTTGGATTCTCGACTTAACACAACCCCGAATTCAGAAGAATTTTTCATGCATGTGCTCACCATATCGATATAACGTGGCTCAAATATTCTGAGCGGTAACCTAGAATCGGGAAACAAAATGGTGCGAAGAGGGAAGATCGGATAGTTCTGATTATCGCTCATGCTCTAGTCACTTATGCATTTCATTAGAACTTCCCTGATTGGTATCGAAGTTCTATTGGTCATAATGAGAATCACATCACCCGGCTTTAGCTGGTCACGAAGATGGGTCAGGATCTCGTTATGATTTTTCAGAATCATCGTGTTCTCTTTGGATGCGTATTCTTTTTCTAGATCCCATTCGATATTCTCATTGTCTATAATCAATGAAAGATCGGCTTGATCAAATGACTCTATTAATTCTTTTCTTAGAGTCCCTTTTTTCATCGTATTGGAGGCTAACTCCGTGATGGTGTAAAGGGAACCGTCCCCTGGGTATTTGTTTCTCAAAGAATCGATGGATGCAGTAATGGAGGTTGGGTGATGAGCAAAATCATCAAAGATTTTTACCCCTGAATACTCACCGACGAATTCTAGCCTCCTTTTTACCCCTGGAAACCTATCAATGCTCGATAAAATTTGAGCATCGTCCAGACCCGCCGTTGAGAGCACAGATGTCGCTCCTAAAATGTTCATCATATTATGTTGTCCTATGATTTGAGGTTGAACCCGGCCTACTCGCTGATTGTCTTTAAATAAATCAACATTGTTATCTGTTGCTTGCATAGACCAATCGTGTTTGTCTGATTTTCCAAAAGATATTTTTTCTGACCAAAAACCCTGATTGAGTAGTTGCTCAATATTTTTATCGTCGCCGTTTACGACAACCCTGGTTTTGGATGGGATGAGTCTAAGCAGTTGATGAAATTGCCGATAGATCTGACTCAAATCATCAAAAATATCAACGTGATCAAACTCAATATTATTGATCAGTAATAAATCTGGATTGTAATGAAAGAATTTTGATCGTTTATCAAAAAATGCCGTGTCGTACTCGTCTGCCTCTATAACAAAATAGGGATCAGAACCTTTGGTTGCAGACGTTGAAAAACCAATAGGTACGCCTCCGATAAGATAACCCGGATCAAGACCTTGATCTTTTAAAATGAACGCAATTAGACTTGATGTGGTTGTTTTCCCATGTGTCCCAGAGACCGCAATCACCGTGCGATCTTTTAAAATATTATTGCCTAGCCATTCAGGCCCAGAAGTATATGGAATATCACTATTGAGTATTGACTCCACTATGGGCATGCCTCTTGTCATTACATTGCCAATGATGATGAGATCGGGCTTTAAATTTAATTGATCTTGGTCATAGTTAGGTATGACTTCTATACCCAGATGGTCCAACTGATCGCTTATGGGTGGATAAGAATAAAGATCAGAACCGGTTACATGAAAGCCAGATTCTTTGGCGATTGCAGCCAAGCTGCCCATAAATGTCCCGCTGATTCCTAAAATATGTATATGCATATCAATTTCCTATAAGCCCGATGCTAAGGATTGGATAAAGAAATTAACAATTAAATACGAAAACGCAACCAACATTGAATAGTTGGGTTTTCTCATCACTTTTGAGAATATATGAGCCATAATCACGAGGGACCAAATGGCAATAAATAAAAAGGCCATGGTCAAAATGATTGGAAAACCACCGTTTTCAAAATCACTTAGATTTTCAGCTTGTAGGTAGCTGGAAAATAAGATAATTAAAGGACTGGCAATAATATTAAATATGGCGCCGGTGCCAAATAATGCGGTAAGTGATCTTCTAAAATAACCTTGACTAGAAAATGCCTCCACTAAAAGTTTTAGCCAAAGCCCCAATAATACTGCATCAATAACGAATGATCTTAGAAAACTTTCAACAGAGACAGAAATTGTTAAGCCTGTTGGTAATTGAGTCAAAAAATAGAAAAAAAACACCAAGCCTAGAAAAAAATTTGAATTGGGCAAATTTTCTTGGTCCGACCTTTTAAGCATAATATTCCAAAAGGCTGTTAATAATTTAATCATAGAGAACCAATTCTATTATAATTCAGATCAGAAGATACGAATTCATGATAGAAAAAAACAAAGCCATAGAATTTATCGATTCACAAAAAGCATTGAATAAATTCGTTACCAAACTTGGGAATGAAACAAGCATTGCGATTGACACTGAGTTTGAAAGAATCAGATCCTACTTTCCTAAACTGTGCCTTATTCAAATTGCTTCTAGAAATTCGTTAGCATGTATTGACTGCTTAGCCAATCTTGACCTGTCCCCTTTTTGGGGTGTGCTCTACAGGGAAGATATCGAGAAAATCCTTCATTCAGGCCTCCAAGATCTTGAGATATTTTATCTTGAAAATCAATCACTCCCACAAAATCTATTTGACACTCAAATTGCTGCATCACTGGTTGGCTACCCTATGCAAATTGGAATCAAAAATCTGTTGATGGAAGAACTTAATATTCATATTTCAAAATCAGAGACGAGGAGTAACTGGAGCAAAAGGCCCCTAGATAATAAACAAGTCAATTATGCGATTGAAGATGTTGCCTATTTAATAGAACTAAAAAGATCGCTCAAACAAAAACTGAAATTGAAAGAAAGATTGGATTGGAACAAAGAAGAATGTGCTGCGATGCTGAATTCTAAAACAGGCTTAATGGATCAAGATAATATTTGGAAAAAAACTCAGGGAATCAAAAAACTCAACTCAAAATTTCAAGGAATAGCAAAAGGGTTGGCTAATTGGAGAGAAGCAAAATCTGCTGAGAAAAATATTCCTAGAAAATGGTTGATGGAGGATTCAGATATAATCAAAGTGTCCAAAATGAATCAAAGCTCACTGCGTTCATTACAATTGGAATTCTTGTTAAACAATCATATGAACCAACAAGATCTCAATGAAATACTGAAGGTTATTCAGTCTAACTCTGGAAACATCCGAGGTCACAAAAAACAAAAAACTAACCGTGCTAAAAAATCTCAAAAAAATAAAATCATCGTTGAGAAAATTTCAGACTACATTGCTCGTCAATCAAAGAAATTAGGTTTAGTGCAAGAAGTTCTAGCGACAAAGAAAGATATCGTTTTATTGGCTCAAGGTCGCGACAGTAGGCTCAAGAACGGTTGGCGAAAAACGGAGCTCGGCCAAGGAATTGAAGAGATTGTTAATACAAGTTAATTGATTTCTGATATCAGTCTCTTGTAGACATCCTCCACTGAACCTTGCCCATCAATAACTTTGAGAATTCCGGTAACCCTGTAAAACTCTATCATTGGTTCTGTTTGCTCTCGATAAACGTCGATACGTTTAGAAATAGACTCAATATTATCATCGTCCCTTTGGATTAATTCACCGCCTGAGTTTAGACATTCATCAATCTCAGCTTTTGGTGAAAAATAAATATTTAGAGTTTTGCCTGTCATTGAACACGTCCTCCGACCGGAGAGTCTTTTGACTAAAATCTCGTTGTCAACATCGATTAAAACCGTGTGCTCTAAGGGACGATTCATGGACTTTAAAACTGAATTAAGTGATTTAGCTTGGTTAATATTCCTGGGGTAACCGTCCAGCAGATAACCTTTTTGGTCATCAATGTCTTCTAAAGATTGTTGAATCAGTCCTAATACGATTTCATCGGAAACCAAATCCCCGCGGGCCATAATTTTTTCAACCTTTTTTCCTATCTTTGTTTTTTCTCTAATCGCTGCTCTTAAAAGTCCTCCAGTAGAAATCTGGGGGCACCCAAAGTCTCTTGTCAGATTTTCAGCCTGAGTTCCTTTTCCAGACCCTGGCGCACCTAATAGAATTATTCTCATGACAATTGTTCGCTTTTGTTAAGGTTGCTATTAAAGATTTATAGTATTAAAAACTTGAATCAATAGCTATCATATGTAAATTCAAATTTTTTGGAAGAATTATGACCTTGAAAAATGCTTTTTATGCTCAATCTGGAGGAGTAACTGCTGTGATCAATGCCAGTGCCGCAGGAGTCATTGAGACAGCCAGAAAATACCCCAAGAAAATAGGCAAGGTGTTTGCAGGAAAAAATGGGATCCTAGGCGCTCTGGAAGAAAATCTAATTGATACAAGCCTAGAGACTGATAAACAAATCTCTCTTTTAAGACAAACACCTGGTGGTGCTTTTGGTTCAGCCAGATATAAATTAAAAGGCCTGAAGGAGAATCAGAAAGAATACAGCAGGCTCGTTGAGGTCTTCAAAGCTCATAACATTGGCTACTTTTTCTACAACGGAGGTGGGGATTCCATGGACACGGCTAATAAAGTCTCAGAAATGGGAGAATCGATGAACTTTCCTATTGCGTCGATCGGAATACCTAAAACCGTTGATAATGATTTACCGATAACTGACACCTGTCCTGGATTTGGCTCTGTGGCCAAATATATAGCCGTTTCAACTCATGAAGCTAGCCTTGATGTTTTATCCATGGCTGAAACATCAACCAAAGTCTTCGTACTAGAAGTTATGGGTCGTCATGCTGGATGGATTGCTGCTGCTTCAGGATTAATATCAAACCAAAGAAATGAACCCCCGCATATTATCCTCTTCCCTGAAATTCCATTCGAGAAAAAGAAGTTCTTAAAACATGTAGATCAATCGGTGAAAAAAAATGGCTATTGCGTTATTGTTGCCAGTGAGGGTGCTCGATATAAGAACGGTAAATTCTTAGCTGATGCAGGAACCAAAGACTCTTTTGGTCATAAGCAGCTTGGCGGTGTTGCTCCTGTTATTGCCACTATGGTTAAAGAATCTCTAGGCTATAAGTATCATTATGCCATCGCAGACTATCTTCAACGTTCAGCCAGACACTTAGCTTCACAAACTGATCTCAAGCAAGCCTATTCTGTTGGGGAGGCAGCGGTTCGAATGGCTATTAGAGGCGAAAAATCAAAAATGGTAACGATTGATAGAATCTCAGATACACCTTATAAATGGCGGGTAGGCTCTGCTCCGCTAGCAAAAGTTGCTAATAACGAAAAGATGATGCCAAGAAAATTTATAGCCAATAATGGCTACGGTATAACAAACGCTTGTAAAACTTACATGCTGCCTCTCATAAAAGGAGAGGCATATCCGATCTATAAAAATGGTCTTCCTACCTTCGCCAAACTAAAAAATAAACTAGTAGAAAAGAGGCTAAAAACAAAATTTATGGTATGATCCTCAAAATTTTTTACCACTTTTACAAACAACAAAAAACTTTTTAATTTTAGGAGCAAACAATGAGTGAAACTTTAGCATTATGGGCAGCCTTAACCGCTTCGGTGACTGCAATAGTTGTTGGAATTATCTTCGCTTTAGAAATTCTCAATGAATCTGATGGTAACGAACGGATGCAAGAGATAGCTGGTGCTATTCAAGAAGGTGCTTCCGCTTATCTTAACCGACAATATCTAACTATAAGTATTGTTGGGGTATTAATTTTCATACTCCTTGGTGTATCTGGAATTGGTTGGCTAAGTGCATTTGGATTTCTCGTTGGAGCTGTTTTTTCTGGTCTAGCTGGCTATGTTGGAATGAATATTTCAGTTCGAGCTAATGTGAGAACTGCGCAAGCAGCATACAGTGGAATGAACACCGCTCTATCCACAGCTTTTAGAGGCGGAGCAGTAACAGGCCTTTTGGTCGTTGGACTCGGTTTACTTGGAATTAGTGGTTACTATCTAATTCTCAGATCAGGCCTTAATATTTCAGCTGATGACAGTCTACATGCATTAATAGGACTGGCTTTTGGAGGCTCTCTCATTTCAATCTTTGCTCGTTTGGGTGGAGGAATTTTCACAAAAGGAGCAGATGTTGGTGCTGATTTGGTTGGAAAAATTGAAGCAGGAATACCTGAAGATGACCCCAGAAATGCAGCAGTCATTGCCGACAATGTTGGGGATAACGTCGGTGATTGTGCTGGAATGGCAGCTGATCTTTTTGAAACTTACGCTGTGACTATTATTGCAACGATGCTTCTAGGGGGCTTATTGTTCACTGGAACTGAGAATTATAATAATGCCATTCTCTACCCTCTTCTTCTGGGTTCAGTTTCAATAGTTGCATCAGTCATTGGAATGCTTTTTGTTAAAGCTAAAGATGGCGGCAGTGTCATGGGAGCTCTTTACAAAGGAGTTATTGTTTCTGGAGTCATTGCTGCAATAGCCTTTTATCCGGTCACGGTTAATTACATGAATATGTCTGTAGGATTATGGTACGCGTCTCTAATTGGTCTGGGTTTGACTGCTTTTATGGTGGTGGTCACAGAGTATTACACCTCCACTGAATACAGCCCAGTTCAAAAAATCGCAGAAGCTTCCGAAACAGGTCATGCGACTAATATAATTGCTGGCTTAGGCATTTCTATGAAAGCCACGGCGCTGCCTGTGATTGCAGTGTGTTTAAGTATTTGGGGGGCTTACATGTGCGCCGGTCTTTATGGCATTGCTATAGCTGCCACATCAATGCTTTCTTTAACCGGAATGATTGTGGCTCTAGATGCGTTTGGACCCATCACTGATAATGCTGGAGGTATCGCTGAAATGGCAGAACTACCGGCAGAAATTAGAGCCATCACAGATCCATTGGATGCGGTAGGAAACACCACAAAGGCTGTAACTAAGGGATACGCTATTGGTTCAGCAGGATTAGCCGCATTGGTTCTTTTTGCTGATTTCACCAGCAACCTAGCTGCTGAAGGCAAGCTTGTTGAATTTAGATTAGATGACCCTGCAGTCATCATTGGTTTGTTTATTGGCGGAATGGTTCCTTATTTATTTGCGGCCATGGCCATGGAAGCTGTGGGAAGAGCTGCAGGCTCAGTTGTGGAAGAAGTAAGACGGCAGTTTAAAGAGATCCCTGGAATCATGGATGGCACAAGTAAACCTGACTATTCCAAAGCGGTTGACCTTCTCACAAAGTCAGCAATCAAAGAAATGATCATACCTTCACTTTTACCTATAGTGGTTCCTATTGCTCTTGCTTTAATCATGAATATGATGATGCCTGAGGATGGAGGAATCAGAGCACTTGGAGGCTTGTTAATTGGAACAATTGTGACTGGTCTCTTCGTTGCGATCTCTATGACCACAGGTGGTGGTGCATGGGACAACGCTAAAAAATATATTGAAGATGGCAATGTGGGAGGCAAAGGGACGGAAGCTCATAATGCCTCAATCACTGGTGACACTGTAGGTGACCCTTATAAGGACACAGCAGGACCAGCGATTAACCCATTGATTAAGATAATTAATATTGTTGCCCTATTAATGATTGCTATTTTATAAATTCATCATTACTTCACAGTCTAGATTATGTTGAAGGTTACAATTCGTTACACGATTAACGTTGTTAGGTTCTAGGAGCGAGAGTATTCTTTGCAGGCGTTAATCTAAAATATGGCTGATTGCGAAAATAAGTACATGAAGAATATTATAAAAGCACTGATCTTTTCCTTTATCCTCATTGATTCTGGGAGTGCTGCCTCTCTTTTGGATGTCTATGAACAGGCTTTAGTGAATGATCCAAGAATAAAAGAAGCGCTTGCGAATAAAGAGGCAATCATTGAGGCTAAACCACAAGCAAGAAGCTTCATTCTTCCTCAACTCACGAGCAGCGCAAGCTTCTCAGACACAGATTCAGACGGACGCAGCACCTTTCAACAAAAGATTGTAAATCCCGTGAACGGTGAAGCAGTGGTAATTACCAACAACACCGATTTCTTACAAGAATCAGAATCACTGCAATGGGATGTAACTCTCAGACAAGCTATTTTCGATTACGGCGCTTGGATGAATCTACGGAAAGCTAACAAAACAGTTGCACAAGCAGAGATTGATTATCTGGCCGCAGAGCAAGATTTAATTGTCCGAGTGGCAAATGCTTACTTTAATGTCCTTGCTGCAGAAGACACATTAGAAGCGGAACAGGCAGCGAGACAATCGATTGAAAAACAACTCGATCAGGCTCAAAAAAGATTTGATGTGGGTCTGATAGCTATAACGGATGTCCAAGAAGCACAAGCTGCCTATGATCAATCCGTTGCTAACGAGATTACTTCAAAAAGAAATCTAGCGACCGCTAAAGAGTCGCTCCGAGCAATCACAGATAGTTACCCTGGTCAATTGAATAAACCTGATAATAATCTCCCTCTGATCATGCCGAACCCTCAGAGTGAATCAGACTGGGTTGAGACGTCGCTGGAACAAAACCTTAGTTATTTATCAGCACAAGTTGGAGTAGAGATTGCAAAAAGTGAAATAAAAGTTCAACGATCAGGGCATTTACCCACGATTGGCATCCAAGCCTCGAAGAGAGATATTGACACAGACAGCCTTAGATCCGATAGTGGAAGTGAATTTAGCCCAGCTGATAATGAGAATATCAATGAGGGTGTGGGTGTTCAACTCAACCTTCCCCTATATAGTGGCGGTCAAGTAAATTCAAGAGTCAGACAAGCTGTTGCGAGACACAGGGCCAGCAAAGAAAAACTTGAAAGGGTTGCTCGTGAAACAACCAGAGTAGCTAGAGATTCATATCTAGGGGTCATCTCTGGAATAGCCACCGTAAAAGCATTACAACAATCGGTCAAATCATCGGCAACAGCCTTGCAAGCAACTGAGGCAGGTTATGAGGTAGGTACACGAACGACTGTTGATGTATTGGATGCAAGAAGAAGACTGTATTCTTCACAAAAAAACCTTGCGATTAGTAAATACGATTATCTAAAAAATATTCTCCAACTTAAGCAAGCGGCGGGAACCTTGACTCGCAGTGATCTAGAACAAATTAATAATTGGCTCCAATAGTCCTAAATTAAGCCTTAATTAAAGGCCCAATTAATTTCATTATATTGTCAATAGATCCTTTATTCTTTTGCATTACTCTGCGAGCCCCTGAGACCATTTGTTCTTTTATCGACTCATCAGCAAAAAGATTATTAAGCTGAGAAGATAATTCTTCAGAATCTTTAACCAATAAAAGACCTCCTGCCTCAATTAACTCAAAAGAAATTTCCTTAACATTTTCAAGAAATGGGCCCGTAAGAATGGGTTTTTCAAAACTGACTGGTTCCAATAGATTATGACCACCGACAGAACATAGGCTGCCGCCCACAAAGGCTATATCGGAGACCGAATAGAAGAAAGGTAAATCGCCTAAGGTATCTATAAGCAAAACCTCGACGTTAGCATCAAGACCCTTGAATTCAGACCATTTAATAGAAGCAAGCCCTGAGTCATTAATCTTATTATGCACTGATTTAAATCGTTCAGGTTTTCTAGGCGCTATGATTAAAAGACTGTGAGGAACACTATCCAGTAATTGCTTATGAGCCTTCAACAAGACCTCCTCCTCTCCTGGGTGCGTACTCCCTGCTATCCATACCGGTCTATTTTTGCAATGCTCATCTTTGAACAGATTAGCCTTGTCAAGAATGTCCATTGGGGCTGACACATCAAATTTAATATTTCCGGTCACAAAAGTTCTGTCCTTATGAGCACCCAACTCGAGAAATTTTTCAGCGTCAGCTTGGGTTTGAGCGCCAACCACGATTCCCTGTGAGATGGTGTCTTTAAAGAGGCTGAAAAGAATCTTATAAAGATTCTGTGAACGATCAGAAATACAGGCACTTGCGAGCACGAGAGGCACGTCTCTGTGCCCACACTCTTCAAAAATATTGGGCCATATTTCAGTCTCTATGATGATTGCTATTTCTGGTTTAGCCCAATTAAAGAATCGTTTCACGGATCCTTTTAAATCATACGGAAGATAAACATTGACTACTTCACCCTTAAAAGTATCAGATATTAATTGTGAGCCAGTTGGTGTTGTACATGTAAATAAAACACTCTTTAAAGGATTATTTTTGATGAGCTCCTTCACCAAAGGCGAAGCAGCTTTAACTTCCCCAAAAGAAACAGCATGAACCCAAATAACCTCCCCCTTTAAATCTTTATTATAGAAACCAAAGCGTTCACTCACTCTATAGATGTAGTTTTTATCTTCTATTGCTCTAATGATGATATGAAGCAATAGTAAGGGTGAGATCAGATAGGTGAACAGGTTATAACCTAATCTCATTATTCGTGTCTTACTCATGAAATCATATTATATGGGACTAGACCATAAACCAAAGAACTCTTAGTTATAAAAACTAGTCAGAGCGACCGTAATCAACTTTCGTATAATTAACCTTAATTTCTTTGAAACCTTCAGCAAATTCATCAACAATTTCGCCTTTGATGCCGTTTCTGATTTGATTAAGCTCTCTGACTTTAATTGCTAGACGACCCACTTCATCTAAAGGCATATCAACGCCCTTTCTGATATCGCCTTCTGTCTCCCATATTTTGCCATTAATTTCATACATACGATCGATAAAAGTTTGTGCAATATCGGTGTCTGGTAATTCTTTTTTATAAGCTTGTAATTCTTCGTTTACATTTTCATCTGTACGTTCTGATTTAAGCAAGGTGATTGTATAACGATCAATAATTTCTGAGAGAGGCATTTTCATGGTTAAGATCTATCCACACTTTGAATAGCCGCAATTGAGGCAGGTCTCACAATTATCCATTAAGACCATGGCTACCGTATTGCATTGACCACAAAGAGTGGACCCGTGAGGAAACTCTTGATTAACGAAAGCATCGGTCTGTTTATCCTGATTTTCAAACTCTTCTCTTTTCTTTGCAATTAACTCTTTCTGATGTTCATCGAGAACCTCTTTAGAGATAATGCCAATGGATTTGAAATGGCGTTCTATAACGTAGCCTAATTCAGCAATAATAGAAGGCATAAATCGACCCTCCCCTGCAAAATAACCGCCTTTTGGGTCAAAAACAGCTTTCAGTTCTTCTACTAAAAAGGCAACATCACCGCCCTTTCTGAATACCGATGATAAAACTCTTGTTAAAGCTACAATCCATTGATAATGATCTAGGTTCTTCGAATTGATGAATATTTCATAGGGTCTGTATTTTTCATACTCGGTACCTTGATTAAGAACGATGTCATTAATCGTTATATACATTGCATGGTCTGAAACGGGTGGCTTTATCTTATAGGTGGTTCCTCTGAGCATTTCCGGTCGTTCTAGCCGCTCATGCATTCTCACCACATTGGCTTCTTCTTCCTGTGATTGCTTTATTTGGTCAGTTTCTTCTTGTGCTTCTTGTTGTTCTTGTGAGGCAACTTTGTATCCAACAATCTTTTTTTTAATTTTAATTGTCATCAGAATTTACCGTAATAGCCTTCTTTGAGAGCATCAAACAGGTTTGCAGCTGTGTGCATTTCGCCGTCGTATTCAATCTCTTCGTTGCCCGCTACTTCGATCTCTTCCCCGTCATCAAGGACAAAGGTGTACATCGTGTTCTCTAGATCTTTTTCTTTAACGAGGACGCCTTGGAAGGCCTCTGGATTAAAACGAAATGTTGTGCAACCTTTGAGCCCTTTTTCATGGGCGTATAAGTAGATGTCTTTAAACTCCTCGAATTCAAAGTCTGTTGGAACATTCGCTGTTTTTGATATGGACGAATCAATCCATTTTTGTGACGCACCTTGCACATCTACGTGTTGTTTTGGTGATATATCTTCTGCGGTTATAAAGTATGAGGGTAATGCATTTTCAGTCCCTGGTTCTGCCTCTATGTCAGCATTGGGGTTTATTTTATCTATATAGGAAAGCAGTTCAAAAGAATAAACATCAACTTTCTCCTTGGTTTTCTTTTGCTCTCTTATCACGTTTCTAAAGTAATGATGAGCAAAACTTGGCTCAATACCATTACTGACATTGTTACCTATAGAAAGCGAGATTGTGCCTGTAGGAGCGATCGAAGTATGGTGAGTAAACCTTGCACCAATTTCAGCAAGTTGATCAGATAGTTCCGGATCTTCTGCAGCGACCTGTTGCATATATCGGCTATATTTTGCATGCAACACGCTGCCTTTAACTGTGTCGCCTAGCTTATAACCATCGTCTAGCATTTCAGGTCTTTTTTTCAACATCTCTTTTGTAACGGCGAAATTCTCGGTTAGTATTGGTGCCGGTCCCTTCTCTCTAGACAAAGCTAGCGATTCTCTCCAGCCGGTTAGCGCCATCTCTCTGCTTACTTTTTCTGTAAATTCCAGAGACTCTTCTGAACCGTATTTCATTTTGAGCATTGTCATTGCGGAACCTAAACCCAGAAAGCCCATCCCGTGTCGTCTTTTTCTCAAGATCTCATTACGTTGCTGCTCTATGGGCAATCCATTAATCTCGACAACATTATCTAGCATCCTTGTAAAAATACTCACAACCTCATTAAAAGTTTCCCAATCAAAATAAGCGTCATCAGTAAACGGTTTTTGAACAAAACGAGTCAAATTCACAGAACCCAGTAAACAAGACCCATACTCAGGAAGGGGTTGTTCTCCGCAAGGGTTGGTAGCCCTGATATTCTCTTCAAACCAATTGTTGTTCATCTCGTTAACCTTATCTATGAGGATAAAGCCAGGTTCAGCATAATCGTAAGTTGAAGACATAATCAGGTCCCATAACTTTCTTGCTTGGATCACTTTATAAACCTTACAAGCCACTTGTCCTTCCTCATTAGTCAGATAGCCGTCTGTATTCACCCAATCCTTCCAGACAATTTGAGTTGTGTCTTCCAAATCTGCCTCTTTGGATTCCGGCAAGCTTGGATCCAGTGGAAACACCAAAGGCCATTCTGCGTCTTCACGAACCGCTTTTATAAACTCCTCAGTAATAAGTAATGACAGGTTGAATTGTCTTAATCTGCCGTCTTCTCTTTTTACCCTTATAAATTCTTCAACATCGGGATGACTTACGTCGAACGTTCCCATTTGTGCGCCTCTTCTCCCTCCTGCAGAAGAAACGGTGAAGCAAGTTTTGTCGTAAATATCCATAAAAGATAGCGGTCCAGAAGTAAATGCTCCAGCACCAGTAACATAAGCTCCTTTAGGTCTTAGTGTTGAAAATTCATAACCAATACCGCAACCGGCTTTTAGAGTTAGCCCAGCCTCTGTCACTTTATCTAAAATGCCTGTCATTGAGTCTTGGATAAGACCCGAGACTGTACAATTAATAGTTGAGGTTGCCGGCTTATAGTCAGCGGCCCCTGCGTTTGACATAATTCTTCCTGCAGGAATCGCTCCTGATCTTAATGCCCAGAGAAATTTCTCATTCCATTCTTCTTGTTTATTTTGTTTTTCTACTGTTGCCAATGCTTTGGCAACTCGCTGAAATGTGGTGTCAATGTCAGTGTCTATGGGATTACCAGAAAAATCTTTTAAGCGATATTTCTTGTCCCAAATATCAACAGAAGCAGCTTGATGCTCAATATCAAAAGTTTTTAATTTTTTAGCTGAGAATGCTGATGACACTTATTTTTCCCCATATATCATTAATCCAAGCATGGTATTTCATCTAATGACACAAAATTCTGTAATTTCAATACACAAGATGTTGTGTTTAGATAAATATAAATTATTGACTATTTTACGAGTATGTCAAGGTATTTTTAAAACACCCTATTTTCTATATTTTATTATATATTTCATATATTTATATCGTTATTGTTCTCTTTTATTTCTCTGAAAATAGGAAAATATTTGGCATTTTTTTTATTTTTCAATACACAAGATGTTGTGTTCAGGATATTCACTGAAAATTCAGGCTTTATTCACAATTTATTAACAAAAAGATTTGATAAAAGTTTTTATCTAAAATACATCTAAAAAAGAATTAAATATGAATATCTTTATTTGAGATATTGATTCACGTTTTTTTACGGTATTATTTCTCAAGTTTTTTTCAGAATAATAAGGTGTTTAATAAATATATGAATAAACAAATAAAATTTTTTCTAGTCAGCATGCTTTTATTAGCAAGCTCCTCTCTTTTTGCAAAAGAAACTAATATCGTTAATCAGTCGCCTGCACATAAGGCAACAATTAATCAATTCTCATCATTGGCAGACTTAGTCGATAAAACTTCCCCTTCCGTGGTACGAATTGCGATCAAGGGAACGGTTAGATCCCAACCAAATCCTTTCTTTGATGACCCATTTTTTGAGCGCTTCTTTGGGCAACCTCAAATGCCAAGAGAAAGAGAATTTGGTGGCGGCGGTTCAGGAGTTATTGTTGATGTGAAGCGAGGTTACATTATCACCAATCATCATGTTGTCCAAAGAGCAGATGAAATAAAAGTTTTTACAAAAGAAGGTGATGAATATTTGGCTGAAGTTGTGGGCTCAGATAAAGGTACTGACATTGCCGTCTTAAAAATTGAGCCTTCAGAAGATCTTGTGGCTATTAACTTAGGCGATTCAACGACCCTTAGAGTGGGTGATTTTGCCCTTGCGATAGGCGCACCTTTCGGATTAAGTCAAACTGTAACCTCTGGTATTATAAGCGCTTTAGGAAGACCGCAGATGACTTCCGATGGGTTTGGGGAAATGATTCAAACTGATGCAGCAATTAATCCTGGTAATTCGGGGGGAGCCCTCATCGATATGAAAGGAAACCTAGTCGGTATACCTAGTTCAATCTTTACTCGTGGTGGTGGCAATATTGGAATCGGTTTTGCTATACCCGTTAATACTATTAAAAATATCATGCAACAACTGATTGAATATGGCTCCGTCAAAAGAGGGCTACTTGGGGTGATTATCAGTGATATTAACCAAGAGATTGCTGAACAATTAGGACTGGAAATCACTAAAGGGGCATTGATACAGGAAGTTTCTCCTGACTCAGCAGCTGAAAACGCAGGCCTTGAGGCTGGGGATGTCATTGTTGAAGTCAATGACGCTAACATCGAAAATTCAACAGATCTAAGGAATGCTATTGGCTTAAGGCGCAGCGGTGAAAAGGTTAAAATCAAAATAGTCAGAAACAACAAAGAACTAACAAAATCAGCAAAATTGGGCGAACTTGTTGCTCAAGAAACTGTTCAAGCAGACGAATTAAATACACTGCTCGCTGGAGCGGAATTATCAGATTATTTACCTGATGGTTATATGCAATCCCAAGGTGTGATTATACTATCGGTTGAACCCAACAGTAATGCAGACAGAGCAAGACTGAAACAGGGAGATATTATTTGGGCAGTTGGCAATATGGAGATATCTAATCTAGATGAATTCAAATCGTTCACAGAAGACAAAGACATCCTTATTCTTCGAGTCAAACGAAACGGTCGTCAACTCATTATTCAAATGAGAAAATAAACGACTTTTTGAGTAAATTTTATGAAAACTTATCTAGTTGGAGGAGCCATTAGAGATCGCTTGTTAGGTCTGCCTAAACCTTATGAGAACGATTGGGTGGTGGTTAATGGATCAGCTGATGAACTCCGATCTAATGGATTCAAGAAGGTAGGTAAATCTTTCCCCGTATTTATAAATCCGGAGAGTGGAGAAGAATACGCACTAGCCAGAACTGAGAAAAAAACATCGAGCGGTTACCATGGCTTTGAATTTGATGCGAGTCCAAATGTTAGCCTAGAAGAAGATTTAAGCCGAAGAGATCTTACAATCAATGCCATAGCTGAGGATGAGGATGGTGAATTAATAGATCCCTTTGGTGGACAACATGACATAGACAATAGAATCCTAAGGCATGTCTCAGAAGCTTTTAAGGAAGATCCTCTCAGGGTCTTAAGAATTGCTAGATTCAAAGCTAAGCTCAGTCAATTTAACTTTACCATTGCGGATGAGACAACAAACTTAATTAAAGAAATTGTTGGCAGCGGTGAATTATCCTCATTGGTTCCAGAAAGAACTTGGCTAGAGACTGAAAAGGTATTTAAAGCTGATAGCTTTGATGAATATTTTAAAACATTAATTGAGTTTAATGCTTTCAAAAAAATCTATCACGACCTCAGGGATTTAGATCTTGAATTTTTCTCAAACAACATCATCTTGAAGGCATCTAAGAATGATTATTCTCCAGAAATAAGATTTGCATCAATATTTTTGTCTCTCATGAGAAAGGGCGAGAAAGATATAAAATCTAGGATTGAATCCATGCAGAATAATATGCGATTTGCCAACAGTTACAAAAAGCTGCCATTGCTGTTAAACAATACCTTAGAACTGATTGAAAGAGATATTTCAGTATTTAATGCCAGTCATCAACTAATGATATTAGAAAGGTTAGATGCTATCAGGAATCCTGAGCATCTTGATGAAATATGGAAACTGATCATGTTGGTTGATGATGAGGGTTATGCTGAGAAAAGGAATATACTCAAACAATCACTAAAGATTGCGACAACAATAAAAATCAACAACTTAGAGGAGAGCAAGTTAGAAGGTAGTGAAATTTCAGAAAAAATTAGAGCCTTAAGAATTCAAGCTATCGAATCCAATTAATAACTAAATAGGACGACCAAGGTTGTCAGAATAAAAGGCTTTCTCCAACAACGGAAACTCATCAATAACTTCCCATGACTCTATATCCTCGCTTATGTATACAATACTCAGCTTATTTAATGTTATTTCCTTTGGAAAATCTGAAAGCATATCGATCACTTTTTGTTTTTTTGACGCTGGTTCCATGCCATAAAATAAGCTGATGTGAGGGAAAAACTCTCCACTATCATGATCAAGAATTACATCTAACCTATTTTTTAGATTATTCAATGGCTCTGATTTCTCTACCTCAATATACAGTGATTGAAAAAACTCGTTTTTTATTCCGTATGATTTTGTTTTAATTAATCGTTCTTTATTATTAAAGCTAAATGTTCGTAAGTCTTCTCGAAGACTTGGATTTAATTTGAAAAAGCCTGATAAAGTCAAATGAGGTTCGAATTTTGGACCCATAAGTTTTGAATTAACATTTTGTTGGATCTGTTTTATAGCGGATGTAGAAAGATCATCAAATCTCCCCCAAATTGAGTACCTTTTATTCTTATCTTCACTCATTAGACGTCGATTAAACCATGCTCTAAATAGTTAAAATGATAATCAGACCAAGCAATACTCTATAAATTGCAAAAGGGAGCATGCCAATCCTTCTAACAAATTCTAAAAACCAATGAATGGTTAAAAAAGCGATGACAGCCGAGATTGCCATACCAAAAACAAAACTGACATAGTTAATACTAATCAGATTATCTGTAAATAGTTCATACAATTGAAAAACGCTAGCTGCCATAATTACAGGGATTGCCAATAGGAAAGAGAATCTTGACGCCTCAACCCTAGATAAACCAAGAAATAAGCCCATAGCTATTGTAATCCCCGACCTAGAAGTTCCTGGGATCAGTGCCAGAATCTGAAAAAGCCCTATTATTAGACCTAATCTCAAGGATAATTTAACAACTTTCTCCCTTTGTTGTTGCTTTAAATCCGCAAGATAGAGAATGATCCCAAAGAAAATACTTGCAGAAGCAATGACCGAGCTTGACCTAAGATTCTGAGAGATAAAGTCATTGAATAAACCACCAACGATAACAATTGGAAGCGTGGAAAGAGCAATGATGCCAAATTGGGAATCGACTAGACTATTCACACTAGAGAAATGCTCTGCCCTCATCATGTCAGATATTTCAGATCTAAAATAATATAAAACTGCCAAGAGAGTCCCTAAGTGCAGAGCCACATCAAAAGCAATGCCTTGATCAGACCATCCCAACAACTCGCTGATGAGTATCAAATGAGCTGAGCTAGAAATAGGTAGAAATTCGGTGATTCCCTGAACAATTGCTAAAACGATAGTTTGAATGATATCCATAATCTTAGGATTAAAGAGTATGACGTAAATCCCTTATGCCTTCAAAAGAATCTAGATTAATATTTTTATGCAACATCATACACTTAAAGGTTTGACCCATTTGACTGGGCATTAATAATTGTTTTATTTCTTGAGTGAGTTGAATTCGAAGACTGTCATCATCTATTTTATCGAGCTCTCCCAAAATATTTCCATTGATCAAAAAATCAGACTGTGTGGTATACAATCCAACCTCTAAATGCTCCTCCAAGGCTTTCTCAGCTAGTAATGTAAAATCAACTGATGCAGATATATCCTGGATCCCAAGATTTAAGAATGGGTTTTCATGAGCCGTATTTCTGTAATGACAAATCATAGATCCATTTTTTCTATCTTCAGCATAATATTCATTTCTTGAGTAACCATAATCAATAAAGAGCATGACCCCTGATTTCAGCATCGAACTGATCCCTTTGAGCCAGCGACCGATGTTGAGCCTCAGCTCAGAGGTATAATTTTGCCCAAATTCTCTATTAATCGCTTTCTCAATTAATTGTACTTCTTCTGACAAGGATCTGTTGGCTTTGATAGTTGACTCACTGGGTAGCCCCTTTTCTATTATGACACCTACCTCATAAACCTCATTATCGATGACTCTGAATCGCTTGAACGGAAGTGCATCAATCACCTCATTGCCAATGATAATTCCCTCTACTGGAGTTTCTAAAATGGAGTCCAGCCAAATCACTTTTTGAAATACCTCATCAGGTAATAAACTCAGCTGCTGCTCTTGGCGCTCTCTAAAATCTGCACTAATCTCAAGAATATAATATTTCTCAAAATCTATGTTGCTGTTTGTTAACTTAGTTAGAATCTCGAAAGCTAGTCTTCCAGTGCCAGCTCCAATTTCGATAATTGATGGCGATTCAAAATTATGGAGAAGTGTTATCGCTTGATTTGTTAATGCTTCACCAAATAATTTTGATACTTCAGGCGCTGTGGTGAAATCTCCAGACGCACCCAACTTCTTTGCTCCTGCAGAATAATACCCGAGCTGAGGCTTATACATGACAAATTCGAAAAAATGTTCAAAACTGATCCATCCATTATTTGCTTTTATTTCTTTAACTAAGCTTTCTAGCACTAGGTCTGAATGACTCTTGGAAGAATCTTCGTTACTGTTTCTATTCTTTGATAACATTTTCAATCTTTTGTTTGTTAATAATTATCCCTCAAGTTAGTTTTCAATTAAAATAACCAAATGGATAACCAGGACAAAAAATGGGTTCTCATTACTGGAGGAGCTAAAAGGATAGGTGCTATGATTGCTCGTACCTTACATGATGAAGGAATGAATCTTATCATTCATTACAACACCTCGAGCGATGATGCAAACAAGCTATGCGCTGAAATCAATTCATCAAGAGTTGATTCAGCAATTGCCATTGGTGCAAATCTTACCAATCAAAGTGAGGTTGATCATTTGATTCCAGAGATCATTAAACAAACTGGTCAACTGGATGTTTTAATAAATAATGCTTCTACGTTTTATCCCACACCTATTGAGGACATTACTCTGGATGATTGGGATAATCTTGTAGGAACCAACCTAAAAGCCCCACTATTTTTATGCAAACATGCCGCTCCATATTTAAAAGAATCTAAAGGATGTATAGTCAATATGATAGACATTCACGCTAAAAAACCTTTAAAGAATCATCCAATTTACGGTCCGGCTAAATCTGGTTTAGCTATGTTGACTAGATCATTAGCTCGAGATTTAGCTCCAGATGTCAGAGTCAATGGTATTGCCCCCGGCATGATTCTTTGGCCTGAAAATGAACCGTCTGATGAGATAAAACAAACTGTGATAGATCAAATACCTTTAAAACGTTCAGGCGACCCAGAAGATATTGCGAATGCAGCTCTATTTCTCATTACGCAAGCCAATTATATGACCGGACAGATTATCTCCGTGGATGGAGGTCGAGGAATTAATTAATTATTTTGGGAAGGTCGAAGCTTTTAATTCTAATAAAAGCGAGGCGTAAGACTTATTTTCAATAGGGTGAATACCCTCAGGAAATATTTCTGCCAAAGGCTCAAGCACAAAGTCGTACTTCAAGATTTCATCTCTGGGTAAATTTAGACTGGGATTAGTTAAATTACCATACAATAAAAGGTCGATATCCAGAGTTCTTGAATTAAATTGACCTGTGCCAGTCTCTCTGCCAGTTTGCCTTTCAATACCATGGAGATGGTCGATGACTGTTTCTGGCGGATGATCGGTAGATGCTTGTATTACGAGATTAAGAAAATCGTCCCCCTTAAAGCCAACAGCTTTGGTTTTATAAATAGAAGAAACTACTAGTTCGCCATACTTTTTGTTGAGTTGATCTCTTGCAAAATCAATATTTTTTTCGGGCTCAATATTGCTTCCAAGACTCAAATAGATGTTGAATGATCGCTCCTGAGTAGTCATCCCTTTGATCGCTCAATCATCAGACTGACATTTTTTGAATCTCGGATTGCATAGGGTTTGGAGATAGTTAACTTAAGCCATTCAACACCAAATTCATTTAGGATAAGGTCTGCAACCTTATCCCCAAGAGTCTCAATCAACTCAAAATGGTTTTCAAGAGCGTATTGCTTAATTCGTTTAGAAACAGCTTTATAATCGAGCGCGTCTTCAATGGAATCTGATTTTGACGCCCGGCTGATATCCGTAGCCATTTCAATATCAAAGATCACCTTTTGAGGATTTCTCTTCTCCCATTCCCAAATCCCTATAACCGTATGAACAGTTAATTCACTGAGTATAATCTTATCCATAAGTATTTGTCCCTTCATAGATTTTATCAATGGACCACCTTGGATTAACAGTTATTTGGTAATTTTCATTCGCCACGCCCTCTTGGAACCTATAAAGACCTGTTAAGGCAATCATCGCCGCATTGTCAGTACAAAACTCAATACTGGGATATATAACTTCAACACCTTTGCTGTTAAAGACATCCACCATTTTTGAGCGCAGAGATTTATTGGCGCCAACGCCCCCTGCAACAATGACTGAATCAGTCCTGTATTTAGCCACTGCCAGCTCGGTTTTCCCTACCAGGCTATCCACAATAGCTTCCTGGTAAGCATAAGACAGATCTGCCTTACATTGATTATCTAACAATTCATCATCTCTCAACTGATTCAATCGATACATCAGAGATGTTTTAAGTCCACTGAAGCTAAAATTAAGGCTGTGTTTATCTTTTGATAATGGCCTTGGAAAATTAAAAATGTTGGGGTTACCCATTTCAGCTAACTTAGCAATTTCAGGACCTCCCGGATAATTTAGCCCTAATAACTTAGCTGCCTTATCAAAGGCTTCACCGGCTGCATCGTCTAAAGTTTGCCCCACCAATTGATACTCACCCTTAGACCTTACTAGAACAAGCAAGGTGTGTCCTCCGGAGACCAATAAAGCAATAAATGGCATCTTTGCGGAATCTTGTTCAAGAAGTGGTGCGAGTAAGTGTGCCTCCATATGATGGATGGGTACAGATGGAATACCTAATGAAAAAGCTAATCCATTGGCCATCACAGACCCAACCAATAATGCACCGGATAACCCTGGTCCTGCGGTATAGGCTATTGCATCAATGTCATTGAGTGATTTATGAGTCTCTTTTAACAAATGATCAATCATAGGTAGAAGTTTTCTAATGTGATCCCTTGAAGCAAGCTCAGGAACGACGCCGCCGTATTTTCTGTGCAAATCGATTTGGCTAAAAACTGTATGACCAATTAAACCTTCTTCTGAATCATAGAGTGCCGTTGCAGTCTCGTCGCAGCTTGATTCTATTCCTAGAATTAAAAGTGATTTCATTTTCTTTGCTTTTTTTAAGCTTAAACTGTATATTTCACGGTCTATTTATG